>NC_019895.1 GCF_000242455.2 Singulisphaera acidiphila DSM 18658 | reverse complement strand
GAATCACATCATGGATGATGCGAATGACGACCTAAAAATTACCATCCAATCACTCGCCGTTGAAATGTCCCAAGCCTTTGAGAAAGCAGTCCGTCCGTCGAGCGGCGAGGCCTTCCGCAAGCTGAAAGACGTCGCGCCGGATTGGATGCGCACCGTCTGCCGCAAGGCTCACGATGACGGCGAACTTCTGCCCGACGATCACCGCTATGAATTCATCGAGCAGGCGGTGGATGCCTTGGCCAATCACGATGACACGGATTCAGCATGTGAAAGTCTGGAGCCGGATTTTTATACGAGCGGCCTGACGGGATGGCTGCATAGCCAGAATAGCCGCGTCTGTTACATCAGCGAAGCGATGGAGGAATACGGCACTTTCAAGGACGGTTTCAAGCTCCTGGCCGCTGCCCAGATGCTGGAGAGGGAGGAGGTGTTTCGGCAGGTACTTGACGCCTTGCAGAAGGAATTGGCCAGCGGAGAAGCACGCGACGACGCGGCAGGGGAGGCATAGCAGTGATTGCCATCGAAACCGAAACCGTCGAGCAGGACGGCCACACCTACCGCATCGCCATCTATCCCGACGGCGATACGCCCAACCCGCTTGACGACTGGAGCGAAATGGGCTCCATCCTCAGCCTAAACCGCCGGCACGCCAATTTCGATCCGGGCGGCATCGAAGCCGCGATCGACGGCAATCCCGACGCCGTGGCGCTCAGCTACTTCGAGCATGGCCTGTGCTGCTGGTCGGTCGCCGGGGAACTCCCCGCCGCCAACCGCAGCCCGTTCGATTCGGTCAGCTTTGCCGGAATCTGGCTGCCCGATGCCGAAACGCTCGAATCGGCCCGCCGCTATGGCGGCAGCACGCGGCGGCATTTCATGCGCCAGCGCGCCGGTCAGGCATGCGACGTTTACACCCAATGGTGCAACGGCGACATTTACGGCTACGACATCAGCCGCATCGTCGCCTGCCCGGACTGCCACGGCGACCGGCTTGAGCCGGTCGATAGCTGTTGGGGCTTCTACGGCCTGGAGGCGTGCCGGGCCGAAGCCAAGACGATGCTCGCCACCTGCGGCCATAGGGCGGCCTAGCCGCCGCGTGATGGCAATGCCGGTCATTTTTTCGGCGTGGTGATTTCGATGCCGGTGATGACGACCGCCTTCGCTTCCTTCGGCGAGAAATCCCATTTGGGCGGCAATTGCCGCACCCAACCGACGGCATGGCGGCCCAGCAGCTCATAGAGCATGTCCAGATTCCGGCCGATCAGCCGGACATCGGTAATCTCCGCCTCGACAAAGCGGAGCACCAGCTCCGGCCCGCTGCCCGGATCGGCGGCAGGTAGCAGCCGAATCCGCCGCAGGTCGGCATAGGCGAACCCCTCCCGCGACTGGTTGGCCAGCAGGAAATGCAGGGTGATCTGCGGCTTGTTGGCGACGCGCGAGCAGGCTTGATAGGCGGAGCCGGGCAGGGGAAGCGTGTCGGCCGCCTCGATGCCTGCCGCCTCCGGCACGGCTTCCGGCGCCGGAGCGGGCGGCGGCACCGGCTCCGGGCTGGCTGGACCTTTCAGGATCGCTTCGATGCTGAATTGCTTGGGCAGCTTTGGCCGCTGCAAATCGACGACGTTGCCGCCGGTATCATCGTTCATGGTAGTTCCCCTGTTCCTGTTGCCCGAGCCGGTTCAAATGCGTAGGCGGCATCCTGGGCGGCTGTGGCGGCATGACACGCTCCCACGCCGACCGCAGGCGGGCAATGAGGCCCAGCCGCCGCTGGCGCTCCTGCTGGCCCGTCAGGAGCCGCCGCCGCTTCTCTTCCGCTTTCTGCTGGTCGCTGAGCAGGTCAAGCGCCGCGAGCTTACGGCTGCTGCGCTGCACGGCCTCCATCACCGCCGCCTTGTCGTCGGTATAGAGCGATACCGTTTCCTTGGCGCGCGACGCGGAAACGTAAAGCTGCTCCTGGTTGGTGGCCCCCAGCGATTGCGACGACATGCCCAGGATCGCCCGCTGGACGGTGCGGCCCTGCGCCCCGAACGACGTTTCCACAAACCCATGCCTGAGCAGCCCGGCATCGGCCCGGATGACCCGGCCATCCTCCAGCCGCAGATTGCCGCCCGGCGTGAATTCCCGCACGGTGCCGGTATCGCCGTTTTTATAGCTGTGGTCGCCCTGAAAGCTCTTGACCGTGCCGGTGAAGCGGATGCGGTCGCCAGCGGCAATCGGCAGGGTTTCCGGCCTGTAGAGCGAAAACTTCGCCGCTTCCGATAGGGGAAGTGCGTCGGGATCGATGACAGTCAGGCGCTGGCCTTTCTTGAAGCCGCCTTTCGCATTCTGGTGGAAAAGCAGCACGTCGCCTGTTTGATAGGTGCTGGCCAGCCCCCGTTCCGCTTCGCTGGCGTTGGCGTTGACCAGCTTCAGAAACGGGCGTTCCTCTTCGCCGAGCTTGCCCGCCTCGCGCAGCTGGCGGCGGATTTCCGCCGTGATGCCGGCCGCTTCGGCGTGCGTAGGGCTGACCACCAGCGCGGATTTGCCGTCTTTTTGGGCCTGCACATACTCCGCCGCCATCGCGCGGTTGCGCTCAGCGTCGTCGCCGATTTCCTGCACATGCCCCAGATCGTCCAGCGCTTGCAACCCGGCGAGCGTGTCGCCTTCCGACAGCAGCTTGACCGCCGCACGCTGGGCGGGATCTTGTTGGCGCAAAATGTCGGTCAGCAGGTAGGGCTGGATGCCGCCATATTCCTTGAGCACCCGCAGCAACGCGCCACGCGGCACGGAGCCATGCTGCATCGCATCGCCCACGAAAATCAGCTTCAAATCATGTTTCTCCGCCAGCCGGAACAGTTTCACCGCGTCTTTGTGGCCAAGCATCGAGCTTTCATCGATGACGACACGACCGCCCGCCGCCGCGTTTTGCAGCCGCTCATCCAGCAGGAAGTGCGCGACGGTTTTGACGTCGAAGCCGCCCTTGGCCAATTCCTTCGCGGCATCGCTGGTGCTGGCCAGATAGGTGACGGTTTCCCCGGCCATCCGCATCCCTTCGTCGAATTTGCCGAGCATGGAGCTTTTCCCAGCCCCTGCCGGCCCTTCCACCAGGTTAACGGCGTTACTCGATGCCAAAAGCCCTGTGGCGGCCCGCCACTGGCCATCGTTGAGCAATTTGCCGTCTGCCATGCGCCGGCTGAATCCCTCCGGCACGCCGACCGGCTCCGCCTGGCCGCGCCCTGCCGCCGACCGCCCGGCGATGTAGCGATCCTCGGTTTGCAATTCGGCTGTCGTGCACATGCGCTGGCCGTTTTGGTGGGCGAAGATGACGCCGGTGCGTTTGGCCGCCCGCTCAATGTCGGCGGGCGATGCCTGCCCCATGCTGCGCTCCATCGCGGTGGCGGCCAGCTCTTCCCAGCGGAACGCCGATTCCTGCTCACCGTGATGCCGTAACGCGAAATCGATCGCCTTATCCGCCGCCTGGTCGCGGTCGGGCCGCGGATTGAGGCCCAGCCTCGCGCGCCTGATCGTTTCGTCAATCGCGCTTCCTTCGTCATCGGTGATGCGGCTGGCCCAGTATTCCCGGCATTCCGCCAGCGTCAGGTCGTCGCGTTTGCCGTGCCGCGACGTTCCTCCCAGCTTGTCCTTTGCCACCGCCGACAGGTGATCCGGCGCCGTGGGATTGGCCGCCTGCTTCCCCGCTACAATGGCCTCTTCCAGCTCATCGACTTCCACCGACCGCCGCGAATTTTTCTCGATTACGGATTTTGGGATGCCTTTGATGTCCCACGAATGGTATTTGCCGTTTTTCTTCCAGGTCGTTTCGGTTTCGTAGCCCAGCTCATGCGTGAGCTTGTTTGCCAGGATCGTGTCGAAGCAGCGGTCGAAGTAACGGCGCAGATCCATGATCGGCCGGAACTTGACCGCCTTGATTTTGTCCTCCACTTCGTCGTGCGTCACGTTGGCAACGACGACATGGAGATGCCGATCCCAGTCCGGCATCCAGCGCCAGCGATGCCCTTCCGGCAGGCTTTTATCCTCAACCGGCCGCGTATCGGCATGCTCGACGACATAGCCCACCAGGTTGCCCGTCACCCGGTCATCCTGCAAGCCATCGATCCGCACGCGGCAGGTGGCGTATTCCTCCAGCATGGCAAAGGCTTCACGCACCGATGCCCACATCGCCGCCTGAATCCGGTCGTCGCCCCGCTCCAGCGCCGTGGTGACGCCTTTGGGCACGCTGGCCGTCAAGTCCCAGGCCGGTATCCGGTTTTCGATCAGCTTGGCGGTGAGCTGATCGCCGGTATGCGGATCGAGGCCGCGAATCAGCCGTTTGAAATGCTCGTAATCCGGCTCGCCGTCCAGGCCCAGCTTGTCGGCACCCTTACCGAGCCATTCGCAGCCCAGGCCGCCATCCTGGTAGTAACCCGCGTCGGATTTTTCGTAGTAGAGTTCCGCCCGCTTAACGCTTTTGATCGGATTCATGCGAAGCATTGACGTGTTCCTGCGCGTACACAATATCTAGCGAATCATAGGTGGTTACACATCTAAATCAAGTGGTCGCTGACGCGACCACAAAAGCCAAGGTAGAGAGCAGTCTGATGCCCTTCGCGGTGCCAAGGAAAAAATTCAGCCGTTTTACACGGTGAAAAGGCTTCCCCGGAACCGTCGCAATAACGGTTGCTTAGTCGAGTAACTGACACAGAAGGTTTTAACCGCTTGCATCGGCCGCAATCGTAAAGGCCGTCGGCAGCCGGATGAGCGCCGGCAAACGAAACTGCGTGACAAGCGGCATCGCTTCGTACTAGATTCGACCGTGAGGCAGCCATGCTGCCTTGGGGCGTGATAACCCTGCATAGAAGCGGTTTGTGTGACCGACATTCGCACTCCTCGACCTTTGGCCGGGGAGGCATACGCTATACCACAGGCGAAAGCCGAAGGCGTAGGCGACCTTTCTTTTATGAGGTTTATCAACTCTCCCGGCACCAGAGAATACGAAAGGGAGAGCCTATGAAGCTGTTTCGCTATGACCTTAAAGACGCCACGGAGGAGACACTGGAAAAAGTGCTGATCGGCGAATTTGCCTCCAGCGACCTGGCCATCGCGCATATCTGCCGCAGGCGCCCCCAGACCGCAATGCTTTCGATCATTCCCACTGGCGCCGATGGCATACTCGATGAAACGATGTGGGTGTTGGAGTGCCGCCCCGCCAATTAAACGATCGCGTTTGACGATCGGCGACTTTGCCGCTATGGCTAGCCGATGGACAAGAAACAATTCTTCGAGCGATTTCCCGAAACCAGCGTGATCGGTCGCGACGCCACGCCCGATGAGTTGGTCGTCTATTTCGACCATAATGGCGAGGTTGGAGCCTGGCGTGAAAACCGCCGCACCACCACCGGCGAGGGGGAAATCCTCGGCCTCGATGACGCGGCGGCAGCCCGGCACCGCTACGCACACCAGAGAGCGCCACAGCCGCAGGACCTCGACAGCGGCCTGGTGGAAAGGAATTGGGTGCGCACCAGCCGCAAGCGAGGAATGATGACCGAGCGGACGCTTGAAGGCGAGGACGTATCCGCCAGCTTCCTCGATCGATTGGGGCAATTGCAACACGTTGCGGGGAAAGTCACCCGCAACGACGCCGGTGAGTTAGTGGTTGAAAGCTGGATGGATGGCGTGCGGCAGGAAATTGCCGTTACGCGGAATGCCAGTGTTAACGTGAAAGGTCGATAGCGTTTGGCCTGAGGAAATTGAACGCATGCGATAATCTACGGATTGAAGAATAATTCAGCCGGCTAGCTAAATATAGATTGCCAAGCCTTGAAAATTGTGATTTTAGTAGGTTAGCGTGATGCTCTTGGAAGGAAACTTGCCACCCAAGGTGTCTCAACCAACAGGCTCCCCAGCCTGACCATTCTCGGTCACAACGGTTGATTCAGAGGAGGATTATTCCCTCACTTGCAACACGTATTTCACTTTATGTATCATCTACGTGACATTTGTTACATAATGTCCAATAACGTCCATTTGTCAATCTTTAATTTCACGTTAGCCAATTCTTAAACAAGTTATGCCCGAGCCTGCCTACAATTACCCCGCTGGCCGCAGGGCGGGCACTGGTAGGGCGTCGGGTTCACCGGAATCGGCTGATGGATCGCCGCCCGCGCCTGTCGTATCCGCCCGGCCAGGTCGAGCACCCTTTCCCGCAGCGCCGCGTCGTTTTCAACCCGGTGCCTGCTATCGTCGCCGCAGACGATGAAGCCATGCGACGGCTTCACCCCTAACTGATCCTCGATCAGCAGGAAATAGACCCCCATTTGTGTCCGGTGCCACCGCCGCACCGTGCGCGCGGATTTCCATTCCTCCGGGTTGATCGTGCCGCCCGTTTTGACAAGGCGATCTGGCCTACCGGTCAGCCCGTAGCGGCGGGAGGTCAGCGTTACCTTGTCCAGTGATACCGTTTTGCCGCTGTCCAGCCCGCGGCGCTGCCGTATGCCCGTACCCAGCCGCATCAGCAGCAGGCCCAGAATCGCCGCCAGCACCGCCCCGGCGACCAGCCACGGTATTCCTCCGGTCATCGGGTGAACGCCAGCCACAGAAGCAGCCCCAGGGCCGCCAGCAGCACCAACGCCCGGCCCAGCCTGATCGATCCGCCCGCGACACGCTCCGCAACCGCCTTGCGCGCATGGTGCCGGTCGCCTGCTGCCAGCGATTTCCCGTTAGCCGGTTCCAGACCTAGCCCGTATTCGAGCCGCCATTGCTCAGCGCAATAGTCGTAACAGGCCATTTCCGAAGCGGAAATCAGGTCTTTTGGCCGCTGCCGTCGATTTTTCCACCGCATGTCCCACCTCCGCCAGAAACATCGCCCATAATGGACGACCGGTTCATCCATACAGTATTTTTGGCACTACAATTAGGAAGAAAAGTATTTTGTCCGGGTAAAAATTCCGGTCCTCACTCCTTAATCCTGCAAAGTGCCAAACCGTGGCCTCGATGCCCTGGAGACCTTGCCAGAATGAGAGTTTCGGTCTATGACCTGGTATGCTGGCCTGCCCGCCGAAGAGAGGCTGTGTCATAGAACGGAGATTTTTTGGGAATGCCAACTGACGCGATGAACGAACTGACATTTGCGGGTTGGCTGGCAGAATTCACTGCAACGCGGGCAAAGCGCCGCGAAGATGCTGGCGAACCGGTGCTTATCGCCTCGGCCGCCATTGAAGAGCGTCAGGTTGACGCGGAGGGTAGCGTTCGGCGTTGTGATCTGCGGTTCAACAGTTCATCAGGGAGAAAACTCGCCAGCGGTGAACTGAAGAGACCAGAGGTTCCTGAAGGACGCGATCCGAGAAACGAAAAACTCCGCTTTGATGCCAGACGGAAGGCAGTTGCAAGGGGACTGCCATATTATTTCACATGTAATATTGCCGACGTTGTTCTCTACCAGGTGGCCAACAATCCTACCGAAGACGATTTAGAAGTTGGTGCGTTTAACTTGGCTCCAATTACCCGATCAGGCCAAGCCGAAGCGTATCGGGCGCAGATCGACAAACAGTGGAGCGAGTTTCTCGACGCCCTGGAAGTCAAATTGACCGCTATCGGGAGAACCAGGCCAACAGTTACCACAGAAGATGTAATCGCCATTCGCGATGCAATATATGCAGTAGCCAATGAAGTGCTACCTCGCATTTTGCGTCGAGTCAGAGCTGATCCTTCACTTGCCGAGGAACTTCGCCAGGAATCAGCACGCTCCTTCAATTTCCCTGCCGCATTGCAAGAAAAATTTCCTGATAAATTCCGTGAAGAATTAATCCAGATGCTTCGGTTTGGCACGTTCGTCGTCACCCAAAAACTTATTCTCTATCGCGTCTTAGAGGATGCCGGCCCGCGCAGAAGCGATCCTTACCGCCTGGATCAACTCGACGTACCACGTGCTTCAACCGATCCACAAGCTATCAAAACCGTACTTGACCAAGCTTTTTCACTGGCCATCCGCCGATCAAAAGATTACGAAACGGCGTTTTCGCCGCAAAATTTTGTCCCCCTTGTATTTACGGACCCCGAAGGTGCGCAGGAAACGGCCGAATGTCAGATTGGGGAAGTCTGGCATCAACTACTTACGACCGTGAAGAATGTTTCATGGCTGAGCATTTCTCAAAATATCGTCGGCTTACTATACGAAGTCATCGTCGAGGAACGGTTTCGACATCAGCTCGGCCAATTTTATACCCCGGAGGATGTGGTCGATCTCTTGACGGGATTTGCCATTAGGGCGCCAGGAGAACTTGTCCTTGACCCGGCGACAGGTGGGGGAAGTTTTCTTCGCTCAGCTTACCATCGTAAGAGAGCATTGGGAGAGAATCACGCGTCTGCTTTGGCGACCATCTGGGGCTGTGAAATTACGGCCTTTGCCGCCGAACTGAGCACCGTCACTTTGGTAACAAGCGATACGCATGAGCCTGCCGCTTATCCGCGTGTCCTGCTTCGTGATTTTTTCGAGCTGAGACCTGGGCTAGAAACCGAACTGGAAATACCGGGCGAACTTGGACGATTGAAGATACCAACGGAATTTGACGCCGTAATTGGCAATCCTCCCTACATTTCCTACAGGCGAATCACCAATCAGCCCAAAATCCTGAATGCTCTGGCAACAGCACGCGATGATATCACCATGCCAAAGTTTACGGGTAAAAGTGACGCCTACCTCTGGTTTATCGTGCATGCGACACAATTCCTGAAGAACGGGGGCCGCCTTAGCTTCGTGGTATCGTCGGCGATTTTATTTGCTGACTATGGCATACCACTTATCCAATTCATTGGCCATCATTTTCGCATCCGTGCAATTGTTGATTCTACTGTAGAACGGTGGTTTGCTGACGCTGATACTAATACCGTTTTGCTGCTGCTAGAACGCGAAACCGACGCCGAGGCACGTTCAAGCAATTCTATCCGATTCGTAAGACTCCGCCGACCGCTTGCCCAACTGATCCCAGACCCAAGCAGCCCGGATCGCCGTGGCCGGATTGAGGAGTTGGTTGCGCAACTTCTTGAAGCAAGTGCCACCGAAGATGATCCACGAATGCAAGTGAATCTCGTTGTTCAAGGCACAGATGGCGGGCTGCAAATCGAAGCAGGAAATGACGACGATGAGGAAGGATTGCTTGAGGAGGACGATGAATGAGCTTCAGTAAGAATCTTGATCGCTTGATTACGCCAGGTGTTTATGCCAGAGGCATTAAGGTAAAAGTTCGCTGGGGCCAGCTCATCCGTGCCAGTGTGGCGTTATCCGAAGACCAAAGCAGGCTAGTCACTTCAGAAAAACTCGTGCAGCTTGACAGCTTGGGCAAAATCCGCGGAGGAATTGTTACGCGTGCAAATGGATATTTCTTAGTTCGTGAGATCCCATTCGATCAGATACCCGCCCGTTTCAAAATGACGCGTGGAGATGTCAAACGGCTTGCCGTCATCACTGACGGTCTGGATTTCATGGCAAAAATTGAGCGGGAGTTCTTGAAACCTGTCATCAAAGGGCCAGAAAGTCTTGAATCAGCTTTTGGTGTGAGACGTAGCGATATACGCCTTTTTGATGTCAAAGACGACAAGAAAGCCCTGGAACAACGGCACGCTAACGGTGCTCTAGCTTACCTGCGACGCGGCGAGACGGTGAATTTCAAAACATCCGAAGATGAGCTTAAAGGCGGCATCCCGTCGCTACGTCCTCAGGTGAAGAATCGGAAGCCCTTTTGGTATAGCCTGCAAGGCGAACAGACAGCAAGAACCCGGATCGTGTTTCCCGAACATCTTAGCAACCGGTATGTGTTCACACTTATTTCCGATTCTGACCCAAGTGTTATCATCGACAAGCTTTATCTGTTTGAGCCAAAATCAGACGAATCCGCTCAAATCATCCATGCGGCTCTGAATAGCCTGTTTTCCTGGTATCAGGTCGAGCTTAGAGGTCGATCCCAACTCGGTCAGGGCGTCCTTGAACTGAAAATCCCCGACTTCGCGGGCCTACTGGTCATCAACCCTGCTACGATGTCAGCAAAGCAAAAATCCGCACTTCTCAAAGCTTTCGCTGACATGCCAGCACCAGGCAGCGGACCGAGCTTTTCGGAGCTGGGAACGGCTGCCCGTCACGCTTTCGACCTTACATATCTGAAACTTTGCGGATTTTCTGATCCGGAGGCAATGGTCCTTCGGCTCGAACAGGAACTGAGAGCACTTGCAGGTGAACGAATCGAGCGTCGGCTATCCGTGTCCGAAGCCAAAGTCAGTCGCCGCAAGGTTACGAACGTTGCGGCGAGTGTCGATGCTTACGCAACCCGTCTAGCAGCCTCAATCGAACCGCATCCTGATCCCCGCAGCTTCCTGGAAGAGGGCGCGCAGACCGAAACCGTCGCCATCTTGGCACCCGTAGAAGGCGCGCTAGAGGTCGGAGTCGAACTCTTCGACCAAGGTGAAGTCACGGCGGGAGGGATCTGTGTAGCTCGTGCAGGCAGCATTCAAGCGGCTCAATTCGTGCGGGGTGTACTCATGATCCAACCGGACCTCTCTCAGGTTGAGGTGCCGACCGCTAAATTCCTTGAAAAACCCGTATCCGATTGGCACCGCGAATGCCGCCGCTGGCATAAGAAATTCAAGACGACGGCCGAAAAGACACTTGTAGGGTTAGACGACCCGCGAACCCGCCTTGCTGTTGAACAGCGAGCTTTGCGACTCCTGCATGCGTTTTAATCAATTATCAAAGTTCTATTCGACAATTTCGTCATCGAACATAGCGGCCGACGCGCCAGTCGCTTCTCGCGGTTTCGCGGACATCTCTTGCGGTCGTTTTGCCACGTCCTTACCGGTCATCGAATTTGTTCCACCTTCACACCGACATCGACCTTCGACCAATCCCGATCCGTTGTCATTACGGGTAATTGCCGTTTCAAGCCCAGGGCAAGGCACGCCCGATCCGCCAACGATAGGCCGACCGGCCGGGTGATCTTCCAAAGCGAAGCCAGGATTTTCGCCTGTTCCCCATCGAAGGGAATGATGGCGATGTGGAGGCGTTCGATCTGATAGGCAACCTCATCGAGCGGTTTGCCATATTCGACCAGTTTACCGATCGTTTCCCCCAGGTTCACCGCCGACATGCAGGAGGAGGCGAGCACGGCGGCAACCTTATCCGCTCCCGGTTCATTACGCAAAAAGGCGATGAGCGCCGAGGCGTCAAGAACCGTCTCAACCACGACTTTCCCGCTCTGCTTCCTCGCGGCGGTCGCGGATCAATTCTTCCGACAGCAGGCCGCTGGTCGGCTTGATGTCCGAGAAGAATGCCTGAACTTCCTTTACGGCTTGCTGCGCCGTGGTGATGTGGATCCCGCGATCATCCACCTCGACGATCAATTCATCGCCCTGGTCGATGCCCAGCCGGTGCCGGGTGGTGGCGGGGATCAGAACCCGGCCTGCCGGGTCGATGCGGGCACGGAAGGTTTCATGTGACTTGTCGAGCGTCTGCATAATTTGCACATAGTTGGTTACACTGGATTGTTTTCGATTGTGCCATAAGAGTGTACATATGTCAACACTGTTTCCGTACGACAAAGCCCGCAGAACACCCATGTCGTCCATTATCGCCAATTTGCCGCTTGACTCCCCTGCCCTCGTTTGGTATCCGATAAAGGGGATTATCGGATACCAACACCCAACTCGATGCGTGCGTGCATGCCATGTCAAAAGAGAAACCAACACAGATCAAAAGTTCTCGGGCCATTCCGATCGATAGCCAAGCCCATACCGAGGCATTTGGGCGGATGGTGTTAGGAACCATTCATACCGTCCCCGAATACGTGCGGGACAGCGTTCTGCCGCCCGATTATCCAGGCCGAACTACCGTGCAGGTGGCAGGGAGTGGTTTAGGTGCTGGTGGTTTTGCCGTCGAGCAAATTATCAGTGCAACAACTGCCAGTGGAGATCCACTTCATAAAACCTACCGTTATGAATACACTGCGATACTTGGTGGCGGAAGTGTCCGTCAAGACGTGACTTATGATTATTCTACGTCCACCAACGGTCAAGTGAACGATCACCACCAGCATCCTGAGGAAACAAAGCAACGCCTTGGTAACTGGCCAGGATTCGAGTCACTATGAGCGGCCATCAGATCGAAATCACCAGGCCCAGCAGCGGCCTTATCCTGCCCGCCGTCATCGCCGACGCTGGCGAGCATGCCGGCCGCCGGTTCGTTGAATTCCTCACCGCCACCATCCGCAATAAGAACACGCGGAAAGCCTACGGCCGGGCGATCGCCGACTTTTTCGCCTGGTGTGAGCAGCATCGGCTTTCGCTGCCCGCCATCGAGCCGGTGCACGTCGCCGCCTACATCGAGCAGCTGACTGTCACCAAATCGGCCCCGACGGTGAAGCAGCACCTGGCCGCCATCCGCATGTGCTTCGATTGGCTGACCAGCGGCGGTGTCATCCGTTTCAACCCGGCCGCCTCGGTTCGCGGCCCCAAGCACAGCGTCAAGCGCGGCAAGACGCCGGTGCTCACCGCCGACGAAGCCCGCCAATTACTCGACAGCATCGACATCAGCACTGTAATCGGCCTCCGCGACCGGGCGTTGATCGCCGTCATGGTCTATAGCTTCGCGCGCGTCGGTGCCGCCCTCGCCTTGAAGGTCGAGGATTATTACACCGAGGGCCGCCGGGCTTGGTTCCGCCTCCATGAGAAAGGCGGCAAGCGGCATGAGGTGCCCGCCCACCACAACGCCGAGCATTACTTAGATGCCTACATCGAGGCGGCGGGCATCGCTGGTGATAAGAAATCAACCCTCTTCCGCTCGATCAATCGGCAGCGAACGCTGACCAGTCGCCCTCTGGTCGCGCGGAACGCTCTCGACATGGTGAAGCGCCGAGCCATCGCCGCCGGCTTGGACGCATCGACGTGCAACCACACCTTCCGGGCCACCGGTATCACCGCCTACCTCGAAAACGGCGGCACCATCGAGAAGGCGCAGCAAATCGCCAACCACGAATCACCGAAGACGACCAAGCTCTATGACCGCACCAACGACCAGATTACGCTCGACGAAGTCGAGCGTATTGCAATTTAACATTCCATCACAATCCTAACAATCATTCAGCGGTTGCTCAATCTATCGCCTCTTCTTTACAATCCAATTCCCCCCTTCTTTAACAGAGCCAACTGCTGATTTTGACACATCAGAAACTGCTTTATCAATCTCATTACTGAAACTTTTAAGCCAATTTCTCATGTCGTTAATATTATTTGGCATGCCACCTTTCTCCTCAGCAAATACAAGCAACTCATCAGTATCCAGACTACTATTAAATTCCGCCTTAGGAATCCTCACCTCGGTGGAGCTGTCCCGCTCCCGCTCATTTTGCGAAACATTTGTTGACGCATACTTTCTTGCATCAATTGTACGGTAAACTTGCCCATCGGCTTTAAAAATTGTATAAATAGCATGACCTCTCCCAGTCCGTGATCTTCCACGCACTTTTGTCCACACATTTACCTTGATAACAACGTCGTTCCCATCTTCTCGGTATTCTACGTTCCCTTTTGCTCTGGTGTGACCTCGCGATTCTTCTTTCATTCCAAACCACTCGTCCGCCTTCACGTCAGAGGTGAAAGCTGTCAGCAAAGCTACGGCTACCATCCAAAATGATGCGATGCGAAGCATGATAAAACTCCCGTTGTTGAGCCACGGATAAAATCGAGTGCGACCGAGGCTTATCAAAAATACTGAGTTGATTTGCAGCCTCATCTTCTACTAGCAGGATACTCGCAATTACCTACGGCGGCCGACGGAGTCTATCATCCCCGCTCGGTATCCCGCTTGGACAAATCGCCTACTTACCGACGGCTGAAATGCCGTCGGGTCGCTCTCATGAATCGAACGACACGGCGGCTCATGCACGACACAGCGATATATCGCGAAAAACCAATCTGCTTACTCTATCGAATACCGCAAATCTCTATTTCTTTTTCCTGACAATCCAGTTTGTGCCTTCCTTGATAGTCCCTGCCGCAGCCTTCATAACATCCAACCGGGCTTTGTCGATCTCTGGCCCAGCCACTTCTTTAATCCATTTGGCAAGGTCTGAGGTGCTAGTTGGCACCCCGCCCTTATCTTCAGCGAACACATCTAATTCATCCGTGTCAAAATTACCGAAGTATGAATCTTTTAGAAAACGTACTTCTGTCTCATTGTGATTTTCGTTTGAGCTATCGGTAAGGCCTGTTGAAGCATATTTTCGCGAATCGATAATCTTGTATGGTGTTCCATCAGCCTTCCACACAGTGTAGATAGCATGTCCTCGACCAGTTTTCCCCTGTCCAGAAACCTTAGTCCACACATTCACTTTAATGACTACGAATTCTTTGCCTGCCCTTGTCTCCTCACGGTACTCCACATTACCTTTTGCCCTAGTGTGTCCCTCTGATTTTTCCTTCATCCCAAGCCATTCATCGGCTGAAACGATCGCGCCTTGGGATACAACAAAAGTAATGATAGCTAGAACATTCCATGCATTGCGTCGCATTGAAGCCGCCCTCTTGAGACAGGGATGATTTGATTCTTACTCGCACGTCGGAATAAGATTGCCCTATTCAAACCCACGGCTTGCGACCGATCAATCCAAAAGTTGCCAAAATGGGATTATTTCCACCCAGCACACTTGCCCAACCGACCATCCCGCCGATCATGGCCCATCTGGCGGGCGGTTCCATCCGCTCCAACAGGCTTTCGCTGGGATCGGCAATGATTTCCCCATCTATAGGTTGCTTGGCCGACGATTACCACCAATCCGATACCCCGGCAAGGCTCGATTGCCCATACCTGAATTTCCCCGCTTACTGGACGCCCGTACCGATAGCGTTATACTGGCCAGCCATACAGATCGCCGACGAACGCCGGGAGGCTGGTCATGCCGCCGCTGGAACAGCTCTTTACCCTGGAAATCGAATTCCACCGCAGGCTGAGGATGGATGCACCCGGCGTCCCCGACGCCACGGCCCTGCACACCAGCTACGCCCTGCAATCGGGCTATGAGCCGTTGCTACGCGGCATCGGTCGCGTGACTGCGCCATCGCGCGATTCATATCGATCATAATCGTACCCGTTCACAAGATCGATCATCATCTTGAACTGGTCAGGCCTGCACCCATCCTATTCAAATGTTCCCTGCCACGCCATAACCGCCTCATCTTTCTCTGGCTGTGAATGTCCCTCGATTTTCCTACCCACCCTCACCGGCAGGTATGTCACCTGTCAGAAGCGTCTAGCTGGCCGCCTCCAGCCAACCTTTGACGCAGCCGCTCGGGCATACCTGATTGCGGGAATGACTCGCGGCCAAGGTGGTAGATTTCGGCCAGCTCATGATCTATGAATAACCCTAAGCCGTTACAATTGGACGACTTATAGATTGCGGAAACGCCCAGTACCCGGCACTTTGGGGTTCCAGACCGGCACTTTGAGGTATCAAATCCGGATTCCCGGCGACCCTGCCGGCTGGCGAATCCGCGTAACCTGTTGTATGGCGACCCGCCAAGGGAGATTTTCCCCGTGAAAGCCCTCCCCGGCACTTTGAGGTTCAGCCTCAACCCTCCTTTTACCAGTCCCGGCACTTTGGGATTCGGCCGCAATAGCGTGGAAATGCCCGGTATCCGGCACTTTGAGATTCCAACCCGGCACTTTGAGGTGTCAAATCCGGCACTTTGAGATTCTAAATCCGGCACTTTGAGATTCCAACCCGGCACTTTGAGGTAACGTATCCGGCACTTTGAGGTTCTAAATCAGTGCTGGATTTTTTTCCAAGTACCTGATACTAACTACTTTATCTCGACGGCATTTCGCCCTAGACTATTAGACTTAATTCTTAGACTTTAAAAGACAACAACTAGACAGCGTGTTGGTGCTTTTTTTGAAAGTGACATGATGGAAACAGATCCAAAACCCACTACCGAGCTGGTGCCGGTCAACACGATCCGTGTCGAAACCGCTTTCACTCGCTACCCGATGCACCGGCTTGCCCGGAAAGGCAACATCGAGATCAGCATCAGCGATGGCGATGAGCGGAGCGGCGAAACCAGGTGGGAGGTGGATTACAGCAAGAAACACGGCCAGCCCGGCCCGCTGGCTTACAAGCTCGACACCCTCATCATCAACCGCCGGATCGAGGAAGCCCGCCGCCCGATTTCCCGGCTCCTCAAGCTTGGCAGCCTGAGCGATATTTGCCGTGAGCTGGGCCTATGCGACAGCGGCAAAAACCGGAGCGACGTCAAAAAAGCCCTGTACCAGAACGCTTTCGCCGGTATTTCGACAAAAACCCGCTACAAGCAGGTCGATGGCACTGAAAACACCGTGGAAGCCGCATTCACCCGCTACAGCGTGATTTTTACCGGCGAGAAGCTTCCCAATGGCCAGAAGGCGGACGGCGTTTACATCACGCTCAACGATGTGTTTATGCGTGTAATCAACGGCGCGATGACCCGCCCGCTCGACTATGATTACCTGAAAAGCCTGCCCCCTGCCCCACAACGCTTTTACGAGCTGCTCAGCTACCAGATGTACGCCGCCCTCAAATACGACCGACCGCGTGCGAAGCTGGTTTACTCCGAATTCTGCGCCCATGCGCCGCAGATGCGCCACGCCGAATGGAAGCGGGCGCGCGCCCAGATGAGCAAGGTCATCCAGCCGCATCTGGAATCCGGCTATATCGGCAAGGTGGATTACCAGGACACAGTTGATCGCGATGGTCAGCCCGACTGGATCATGCTCTACATGCCCGGCCCGAAAGCCAGGGCGGAATTCCGCGCTTTCAACAAACGCGGCGGCCCCAACGTCCTGGAAATCGAGCCGCTGGAATCGTCTCTGGAAATTACCGGGCCGGTGGTAAGCGAACTGGAAGCGGAATTGATCGCCTTCGGGGTGACGCCGGAAATCGCCGGTGAGCTGGTCAGCGCCTATTCCGAGGAGCGGATAAAGGCCCAGTTGGAGCGGGTTTCCTGGGCTATCAATAAGAAGCCGGATAAGATCGACGAACCGGCGGCCTACCTGGTCGAAGCCATCAAAAAGGACTTTGCCGCGCCTAAATCCTTCGTTTCACATGCTGAAAAGCAGCGGCGCGAGGAAGCCAAGAAGAAGAAAGACCGGCTGGCCAGCGAAGCCCTGCGCCGCCAGAAGCAGCAGGAAGCGGATGAGGCCGCCGAGCTGCAAAGGGCCGACGATTATTACGCAGCGCTATCGCCGGAAGATCAGGCGGCAATCAACTCCCAGGCCGACGCATTGGCCACGCCTGGCGACCTGGCAGGCGAATTAGCCGAAGGCTTTGAATCGTTGCGACGCATCGGGCAGTTGATCCGCCGCCGCGAATTTATTCGCAACCTGCTCCGGTCATCCGAGCCGATGGCCGCCGACGCATAGCCCGCCCTGCCCCGCAAAGGCGATTCTAGCGGCCTTACCCTTCCAACCCACCTTCCCCCTGCCCCAGATCGCTTCCGGGCTTCCCAGGGCCATTTGCGGGCGTTTTCGACCGCTTCCCTGAATGCCCTTTCTTTCGACGTACTGAAAAAAAATGCCGCGATCAGGTTTAAATGGCCGTCGGAATGGTGCCTAGAGGTTGTCGGCCTGATCTCTCAACCCTCTCTTGGCATCCCGGCTTCGCCGTCGCGTGCTGCCGGACTCCGCTTCGCTTCGGTCCGCTACGCGGACAGCCTGCGGCTTCCTTTCGCCCGCTGATGCGGTCGGCAGCGGCGATTGACCCGCCCAAACATCCATGTTTGGTCAGGCCAATCGCGTATCGCTGCCTGTTGGAATGTCGCTTACGCGACGACCGGTTTTTGTTCCGGCTACTTTCCGCCCCATATCTCATGGGGGGCGGAAAGTGCCGGTTTGCTTGATCGGTGGCGGCTTCGCCGCATTTGATGATTGTACCCCTCCCGTCCCCTTTGCAGGGGAAGCGGGGGAAAGGAGCAGAAGGGTATGCGGGGCTGGATGCCCGGCTCCAGCCGCTCGCCAAACACCGCCTGCGCTAGCTCTGTCCGCCGTCTGCCGGCGGATGACCGGGCCTAAGAAAAGGTGGAATTCTGGAATTCAGGCGTTCCTGCATTGCCCTATTCCGTAATTCAGGCATTCCGCCTTTCCGACATTCCACTATTGCCCCATTCAAGAATTCAGGCGTTCCACCATTCAAGAATTCAGGCATTCCGGCTTTCTTGAATTCCGCCTTTGTTTGCTACTCCCCTGCCCTGTCCGGTTCCGGGGCCGTATCGCCCGAATGCAGCCGCAGCGCCGCGTCGAGCGCATAGCGGCGAAGCCCGGCATCCAGAAGCTGAGCCGCAAAAGTGCTTCTGTCAAGCTTGAGGCTCTTCGCCAGGGTGGTCAACCGGAAATCAACCGAGTCGGGCAAAAGCAGCGTGGCCTTTGTGCGCCCATCCGTCCGTCCGGGTTTACGGTCGGCTGGTTTTGCGGCTGCACGCTTCGGCTTCTTAGGCGAGATGGCTTCTTGTGAGTCATTGTCCATTACGTCACCCCGCATCAGTGAGTAGGCGGTGATCCGTCCAGCCGCATATGCGGCGAAGCGTCCATCTAATTTCGGCTTGTCAGTAGTTGCGACTTGACCCATCCCCCGCCCCGGTCTATTTTTGTTCTGAATTCAGGAATGGAGGAAAGGGGAAAAGGTGGAATTCCTGCATTCCTGAATTCAGGCTTTATAAAGTGAATGTTCAAAGGGAGTTATGTCGTATGGCCGTCTTAGCAGTCGTAAATCAGAAAGGAGGCGTAGGCAAGACCACCACCACCGCCGCGCTAGGCGTGCTCCTGGCCCGGCAGGGCAGGGGGGTGCATCTGGTGGATATGGATCACCAGGCCGACCTGACCAGCGCCTTCAATTACAACGATGCGGATGGCCAGCTCTATGAGGCATTGAGCAAACGCGGGCCGCTGCCGGTGGTGCCGATCAGCGATAACCTCACGCTCACGCCGTCCTCCATCGACCTGGCACGCGGGGAAACGCAATTCGTCGCCGAAGTCGGCCGCGAAAACCTGCTCAAAACCTGTCTGGCCAAGGCCAAAATCCCCGCCGATACGACGGTGCTCATCGACTGCCCGCCATCGCTGGGCATCCTGACCAGCAACTGCCTGGCAGTTGCCGATGCGTTGATCGTTGTGGTCAAACCCGGCGGATTTGAAATGCGGGCCTTCGCCACCCTCGAAGAACTGGTGAAAACCTACCGCGAGCAGGTGAACCCCAAGCTGATGATCGCCGGTTTCATCATGACGGAAGTGCATTCCAGGCGGGCGATCAACGACGTGGTGGAGGAGGAAATCGGCAAGCTCTACCCCTTGCTTGGCAGGATTAGGGTCGAGTCGGAACTGATGTACGCCACCAGCGAAGGGCGCATTCTGAAGCTCAACCGCTCGAAGGCCCTTGAGGATTACGCAGCGGCTGCGGAAAAGCTAAAGGAGGTGATGAAATGGGATTGAGACGAGATAAGTTTCGCAACATCGTTGGCGGCATCACCTCGCAGCCAGAGGACGAGCCGGAAACCGCCGCCGCGCCGCCACCGGCAGAGCAGGGGAGTGTTGCCGATGATAGTGATTCACCTGTCGAGCCATCGCCCGCCAGCGATACGCGCCGCTTCGCCAAGCGGGGCCGTCCCAAAGGCAGCAAAACCGAGCCAGCCGACAAAGGCCGGAAGGTCAAAGTGTCGCTCTTTCTAAGCGAAGTCATCGTCAATGATTTATATGAGTGGGCGCACGACGACAAGATTCATCCGGGCACAATGTTCGAGCGGGCCTTGAAACCGTTCCACGAGAAAGAAGAGAAACGCCGGAAAGCCGGAAAGGAGTAACGCCGGAAAGCCGGATAGGCGGAAAGTCAGAAAGTCGGAAAGCGGGAATGGTGGAATTCCGGCATTACACATGAGGTAAGGAACTGCCCCGTAAAACGCACAGGGGGGCCTGTGTGTTACGCGAGCATTCCCGGCTTCTCCGTTCATTTGAAAGCTGGATACACGGCTACCCGCGCCCGTTACTCCGGCCACGTTCCTGCCGGTTAGACTGGCCCGGCGACGGTGCCGGTTGGTTGGCGATTTCGCTTGGGGAGGGAAGTACGGGCTTTGCCGCCGCAGGCGGCAGGATCGTCCCATCGAGATAGGCGCCGCCGAAATTCGCCAACTGCACGTTGGCACCCCGGAAATCCGCCTGGTGGGCCTCCACGCCCTGCATTTTGGCCCCGTACAGGTTGGCATTCTGGAAATTGGTGCCGTTGAGTATCGCGCCGCGAAAATCGGCGTAGCGAAGATTCGTATTCGAGAAGTTGCTGCCTGAGCAATCGCTTGCCCTCATATCAACACCTTCCAGCGATAACCCGGACATGTTGACGTTGCGCATATCGGCACCGCGCCAGTCGATGCGGGCGGGCGGTGCCGGTTTCTGCTGGCTCATCGTTTCTCCCGGCAAGGCGTGCCGCCAGACCGCCCAAGGCGGTAGGCGGCATTGGGCTAGCTGTCACATTTCCCGGCCCATCTCCTGCCCGTGGACGTTGCCCTGATCCTGTGGCGGTGCGTAAGGCGTCGGATCGTTGGCAATCTCGCTGGGCGAGGGCAGGGGCTGCGTGCTGGCTTCCAGCGCTTCGCCGTGCACCGACCCTCGCGGTTGCTCGGCTTGCGCGATTTCTGACGGTGAAGGCAGCGGGGCCGCCGTTTCCGCAACGACTAGTACACCGGGGGAAGGCGGCTCGCCTTCCATGTTGCGGTACAGCGGGTTGAACGCCGTGCCCGGCTCATCCATTTGGATGGCGTCGGGAAAAGCTTTCAAAGCAGCTCCAAGTTCATCGATGCCCTGCCTGCCAGCGGCTTGAATCTGGCCGCCTTCCTTCACGGCGTTGTAAACGTTGGCGACGACGCCCGCCGCCCAATTCATCACGCCGCCCGACTCCCCCTGAATTTCTTCCGGCATCGAAACATCCTCCCATTGCTGGCACTGGTGGCACGCGCAACCGCCGGAACGCCCGGCGATCGGCGAATCTCGATCGGATAGCCGCACCCGCCCGGAAGGGCAGGGGAGTTGCTTCGCTAACGCCTGTGGCGTCGCGCCCGCGGTGCGTAAGCCGCCGGCTGGAGAATCGGCGACTCATAGGCGGGTTCCTCCTCGCGCCCGAAGAGGCCGGCGGCCGGCATTTCGGCGAATCGCGGCCCGCCCGTATCGGGCAGCTGGTAAGCGAACGCGGCGAAGGTGACGCCGATCGCCAGCAACGCGGCCGCCGCGACGCCGGCGGGCAGGCCCAGCCCACGCTGCCGGCCGCTGCGGCCCTTGCGGAATTCCGGTGCGTCGTAATAGCGCAAAAGCCGCACAGACATGGGCGGCAGATTCCTGTGCAGAACCAGGGCGGTGTGATCCGGCATGCACAAAATCTCCTCCGGCTTGATGAGCCTGCGCGCCATGTCGGACGTCGAAGAGGAGGAGCCGCCCGAATAGCTGCCCGGCTGCGGCTCTTTGCCAGCCACGCTGTCAGGCCGCGACCAGCCGGAATTTTCGGTATAGGACACCGTGCTGATCGTGCATTCCCCGATGCGACGGCTGATCGCCTCGGCCGATTCGTAGGAATTGCTGCCGAAGAATTGTTGGGTGTCGAAGCAGTCGAGCATCACCTCGGCCTTGTCGCCGTAGCAGGCTTTCAGCTGCGCCAGCGACTGGAAAAAGAACCACAGGCGGATGCCCATGCCGCGCATCAGCGTGACCGCATCTTCGAGCACCTGAATCCGGCCAAGATGCGCCGCTTCGTCAAGCAGGAACAAAACCGGTCTGCTTTCGTCGGCACCGCCCCGCGCCAGCAGGCGGATGGTCATGCCCACCCAAAGGCGCATCAGCGGAGCCAGGGTGGAAATGCGGTCGGCAGGCAGGATCAGGTAAAGCGACCGGTTGCCGCCCCGCAACTCACGCGGATCGAAGTTGGTGCCGTTCAAAACGGCGGAAATTGCCGGAGAATCCATGAATTGCGTGTGGCGGTTAACCGACGTGAGGACGCTATTTAACTCCTTGTCTTTAAACCATTCGAGCAGGGTGCCGAAGCGGCGGATTTCGGGATGCTCCACCTTCTGCATCGTGGCCACCGCCCGCTTGAAGCTGTCGGGCGACGACACGATGCCCCGTACCACGCTCAGCGTCCGCTTGGCCGGATCGGCTTCGCAGCCGCAGACGAATGCGATAAATGCACATAGCACCAATTCCGCTGAGTCATTCCAGTGCGGATCATGCTCGGTGCCGCTCCTTACGACCAGCATGTTGGCCACGTCGCGGCACTGGTCGGCGAAGTCTGGCGCCTGCGGGTCGATGCAGGAGAGGGGGTTGAAGCTATCCGATCCCGGCCCGCACAGGCCGAACGGATCGAGCCGCAGCACGCGATGACCAAAGCGCTTGCGGCGATGCTCCGCCGTCAGCTTGAAATTCTCGCCTTTGGGATCGGTGACGACGACGCTGCCGGGCAAGGCAAGAAGGTTGGGGATGACGACGCTCACCCCCTTGCCACGGCCAGCCGGCGCGGCCGTCATCATGTGCACATGCGAGGGCAGGCGCACCATGCGGTCGCGGTTCCACCTTGCACCCAGAAACGCGGCGAGAAAACCCCGGCATGCCATCTCATGGCCGGTTCGCAGCGAAAACAACGTGCGGATGCCCTGCCAGCGTAGCGGCCTGGACGGGGCGAAGCGGCCCAGGATCGGGCCGCGATGGCCGAGTAAGCCGTATCGGCAAAAGTCGTGCAATTCCGCCCAGCGGGCTGTGCCGTGCGACCAGCCGAAGCCATGCCGGCGGCGAAGACTACGCCATACGAGTCCGGCCAGTACGATACAGGCGACCGGCGGATACCGCATGCCCAGCATGACGGCACCGCCGCCGGCGGCGGCGCAGGCACCCACCAGCAGCAGGCGGATGATGAGGGCGTTGAACGTGGCGATCATGAAGGGCCTCGCAGGAGGGAAAGCGGGGGAGGGGCAAAACACGCGGCCGGTAACGGTGCGCATGACCGGCCGGTGCGGGCGTCGGGCCAGCCGATGACGCCCGGATATGACGAGGGTTGCCGTTCAACCTCTTCAGTTGTCGCTCGGCTCCAGCCATGCCAGTTCGGCATGAAAGGTCAGCTCGGCATGAGCGGCGCGCATGGCTTCGAGGATGACGAAGAGGATGCGGCCGAATTCCTCCGCCTTGCCGGCGGAAGGATCGTGCAGGTTGACGATCTGGGCGGCGGCGCGCGCCGCCCAGTCGTAGCAGGGGCCGTTACCGTTCATGATGGCCCTCAGCCTTTCTTGAACAGCGTGCGCGCCGCTTGCTTGCCCGCCAGCTTGAAAGCGATCCTGACCGGCAACGATTTGAAGAAGCCGGCCCGCACGATGAGGACACCACCACCGATTCCTGCGACGAGCAGGGCGGTGAGCGGCCAGCGGGCGGCCTCCACCGCGTTGCTGGCGACCTTGCCGGCCGCCTCCAGCGTGGGTTTGACAGCGTTCTCCGCCACCGTGGCGGCAAGCTGGTTGGCGCCCTCGACGCCCACGCGGGCGATGTCCGCCGTGCCGTTGATGTAGGGTTCCGGGTCGGCAAGGAAGGCGGCAAGCGTGGCACCGCCGGCCAGGATGGCTTTGTTGCGCCAGAGGAAATCCATCGCCGGATCGCCGTAGCGTGCGATGACGCCCATGACTTCCGGTGCCTGCCCGCTTTCGGCCAGGTCGCCGGCCAGCATGGCCATGCGGCGGCCAGCCTGCGGCCCAACCGCCCCCAGCGCCTTGACGGCAGGCTCGCCCAGCCGTGCGACCACCGGCGCGGCAGCGGCCCGGTGGCGGATCAGCATTTCAGCCGCGTCGTCGCCGTAGCGGCTGAGAAGGCCCAGGCTTTCGGGATGGCTGAGCGCCCGCACGCCGTCATCGCCGTGGCGGCTCAGGAAACGCAGCACCTGCGGCGCGTTTTCACCCGCCTCATCGGCGAGGCTCAACGCTTTCGGCCCGGCTTTACGCACGGCCAGGATCACGTCGTCGCCGTGCCGGGCCACCGCCGATGCGACCTTACCGGCCAGCCTTTCGGCCCCTTCCTCGGCCGCTTCCCGCCCGAATTTCTTCATCAGGAATTCGGCGGTTTCCTGCACGACTTTGCTGGGCAGGCCGGCATGGGCTGGCACGGCTAGCCCCATGACCAGGACGGCGGCCAGCAGCGATGTCATGTTCGTTTTCATCAGCGATTGACCCCGAAGAAGGCTTTGATAGCGGCGGCATCGCTGATGATTTCTTCGTCCTCGGGCAGGGTATCGGGGGCGACGGGCGGATAGAGCATGTACTCCGGCACCTGGACGTCCGGCCCGAGAAGGTAGTTGAAAACCGCCAGCCCGCGACGGCGACTTTGTTCAAATTGCAGCCTGTAGAGCCGGTGACGCAGGCCCAGCGTGTCGCGGCGATCCATCACTTCTACCGCATCAAAACACGCAGCACGAACCGCCGTATTTGGATGTAATTGCGAAATTTTGAACATGATCGGATAGTGATACGCGATTTCCTTTCCGCCATCGATCACATACCTGGCTGTGATGTCGATCGCTTCGGTCGCTGTTTCGGTCACCTTGGCCAGCGGATCGAAGCCGGCCCCGGCCACCACGCCATCGATCGCCTTATCGACCGCGTACCCGACAGCGGCATTGACTGCCAGCTTCCTTTTACCCGAATCACCTGGCCTGTTGAGCGTGTCACCGATGGCGTTTCCGGCCACGATTGAAACGCCCTGAGTAACGATCATTGCTGCGATGTCCTTGCCCGCAACTTTGACGGCATCGTTGACGGCAATTTTGACGGCGATGTTCATTGACGCCTTCGCTTGCGTCTGTGGCAGGTCGATTTCTAGCTTGATGGCGTCGTCGGCCAGGTCGGCACGCAGATCGACCAGGAATTGACTGTCGATGTCACGCACGTCTCCGGCGAAGCCGGCCACGGCATCGTCGATCACCTTTTGCAGCTTCGATTCGTCGAGCACATGCTCGTGGAAGCATTCCCGGACATAATTGGCAAACCCATCCTCGGATGGCTTGCTGCCGAACAGTCCGGCTACGGCGTCCACTACCTGCGTGGCCACGCCTTCGGTGTAAAGCATTTTGCCCTTGAGGCTGAGTACCGCCGCGGCGAACGGTCGGGCACCAGCCTTGCGCTCTTCCAGATAGTTCTTGATACTGGCCAGACGGGCCTCAATGGCTTCGCAGATTTCGCGGTCAGCCTGGATGAAGCGGGGTTGGGCAGCGATCCACGCATCGCGTGGATCGAGCTTTCTCGGCTTCTTGACCGCGGCGGGCGGTGCGGTGGTTTCCGCCGGCGGGGCGGCCGCCAGCAGGCAGGGCAGGGCAAATAGGAGCAGAAAACGGCACTCACGACGCAATGACCACTTCACGTTTGACGTCATGATCGACAACCAACCTTTCCTCAATGGTGCAAAATCCAAGGGAGACACCGCGCGCCACGCTGGCGGGCGGCAAAACGGTTGCGGCGTCGCTTACGACGCCTTGAGCGACCGGGCCAGCTCGGTAATGTCCTTGCCGCCCTCATAGAGCTTTTTGGCCTCCTTTCGGATGCGGTCGATGGCGGTGTTGAAGTCGTCCCAGGTCAGCGGCTGGCCCGCCGACACGGTGACGGAAATGCCGCCGTCGAGCCGGAGCGGCAGCCGCGCCGACTTCGGCCTGACGTGGCGCTTGCCGACGCTGGCCCGCACGGCGTCGGCTACCTGGTCGCGGCTGAGCTTGCCCGCCGTGACGGCCAGCGCCAGCTCCCGCATGCTTTGCTCATTGGGCAGGCGGGATAGTTCATAGGCGGTCGATTCGGGGATTGAGCCGCCATCGACCAGCGATTGGATGTCGCCGGGCAGGGACAGCAGCGCTTCCGCACGGCAGACCGACGCCCCGGAAAGGCCCAGCTCGACGGCGAGCTGGCCGGAGGTGCATTTCTTGAGCGACCTGAGCTTGGCCAGCGACCGGGCCAGCTCCAGCGGCCGCAGGTCGTGGCGGCAGGAATTCTCCACGATGCGGTCGGCCAGCAGCTCCGCTTCATCCGGCTGGCCTTCCACCAGCAGGCAGGGAAGCGCTGCCATCCCGGCCATTAGCCCGGCCCGGTAGCGGCTTTCGCCGGTCACGATCAGGTAAGACCCTCGGGTTTCGTCGAACATCACCCGCAGCGGCTGGAGCATGCCGCGTGCGGCCACCGAGGCGGCCAGGCGCTCGATTTCTTCCTTGAGGAAGGTTTTTCGCGGTTGCGTCGGATCGGGCATCAGCTGGTCGATGCCGATCGAGAGGAACGTGTCGGGCATGAGCGGCCTTTCGCGGCGGGGATGCCGTGGCAAGGGGATGGTCAAAAGGCGTGGAGGTAGCGGGGCCGCCGGCAGGCAGGGCCTGCCGCGGCGAAATCCGGGCAACGGTGACGGCGGTTGGCCCGCCAGGCGGGCGGTTACTCCAGCAGCGGGCGCTGGGATTCGATGTAGGCTTGGAAAATCTGGATCAGCGATTTCATCGGCAGGTATTCGGCGAGGGCCTTCACATAGCCGACGCCCTGCTTATCCGGCGTCGGCGGCGCGAATTCCACGATGATCTTGCCGGTTTCGGCGAGCTTCGCCCCCGTCGGCGAAAACCCGTAGGCATGCTGCCGTTTGCCGTTCTCCGTCGAGCCGGCAAATGTCACCATATGAGGTTGCCATGCGTCATACTGGACGGGCAGGAACAGCGAAGCCAGCTGGTAGAGGGCGTTACGCGATTGCGCCAGGCTGCGGGCAACCTTATTTTGCTTCAGGTCGATGGCGACGTTTTCCGCGTAGGCTTGGATCAGGACAAATTGGCTTTGCGGCACCAGGTCGCCGGGTTCGATCTGGGATTCCATCGCTTCGCCGGCGCGGAACCGTCGGTAAAAATCCTCCGTGACCGCCACGCAGACGCTGACGCCGATCCGCTCGACCGTGCCGCCCCGCTTCTGGGTGGCGAACAGCACCGCATGCTCATTGGTCTGCCAGAACAGCAGCAAAGCCTGGGCGTATTCTTCGAGCGTTCGTTTCATGACGCCTTCGGCGTAGGCGATGGCGCTGTTGCCCGAAAGCCGCTTGTCGTGCCAGCCCACGCACTCGAAGACGTACCGAGCAGCCACAAGCAGGTCGGATTCGTCATTGCAGCGGGCAGATTCATCGATCGCAAACGAGTCGGCCCAGAAGCTGTATAAATATTTCCAACCACTGGCATATGCCACGCGCGGGCGGCCGCCGGATGCCGTTTTCTTTTTCTCCGGCGGGTCGCAGGTTTCAGCGATGACGGAAAGCCGGCACTCGCCCGCCGGGACGAGGAGCATCAGGGCGGCATATTCGGAAAACGCTTCGACCATTTCCCTCGGAACCGCCTCACCCTCACGCAGCGGTTTCCAGTGGTGGGCATCGACATTGATAGGCGGCTGGCGCTTCTTGCGCGCCCACTGGCGGAAACCGTCGCGGGTCAGGTCGTGGTGATTCCACGGAAACGCGGTGCGGAAGCTGTCCCGCAGACGCATGAATTGCCGTGGCCCTGATGCCCGCACGTT
Source organism: Singulisphaera acidiphila DSM 18658 (assembly GCF_000242455.2). Taxonomy (GTDB): domain Bacteria; phylum Planctomycetota; class Planctomycetia; order Isosphaerales; family Isosphaeraceae; genus Singulisphaera; species Singulisphaera acidiphila. The sequence continues at coordinate 4,576 of NC_019895.1, read as the reverse complement.
TGTCATGTCATCATCCCGGTAAGTCATTTCACGGTGTCATGAGACATCCTAAGAACGATTTGGCGGTGGGCAAGCCTACTTTGTGCGCGCGCACAAAGACAGCGGCGATCACCGCGACGGGCCGCGTGGCGGTTTCTGCCCGGTAAAGGCCCTTTTCAGCCTTGTGCCGCGGTTGCCTGCTGGTTTCCTTTCCCAAAGCCCTTCCACCCCCCCCTGAGCCATCCCAGGGCCATTGAAGGCCCGCTTGCCGGGAGCTTTCTGCCCGATTCGCCCGTAGTAACCCAAACGGCGAAGGGCGGATCGGGCAGGCGTGACGGAGGCACGCACGGCGGTTACGCCGTCTCAGCCAGATTTGAGGAGTGCTGGCAAGCGATTGCGTAAAATACTTAATGATTTGGTAATGCTTTGCCAATATGCTGGCGGGATGACGCCACTCCAGCCATTACCAAACCGCCCGACACCGGCTCACCCGCCGGTCAAGGGCTTCACCCTGATCGAATTGAGCATCGTGCTGGTCATCATCGCCCTGATCGTGGGCGGCATCATGGTCGGGCGGGATTTGATTGCCGCCGCACAAATGCGAGCGGTCATTTCGCAGGTCGAGAAGTATAAAACCGCAGTGATGACCTTTAAAGAAAAGTATAATTGCTTACCCGGAGATTGCTCGCAGGCAACGCAGTACTGGCCCGCTGATCCCGAATGCGGCATATGGAACACTGCGTCAATCGGCATGGCCTGTAACGGCAATGGCGATGGAATTATCGCCGGAAAATCATATAGCAATCCAGCAAATGAGTACAAGATGAATTTTGATGAGGTGTTCGGGGTCTGGAACCAGCTCGCCCTGGCGGGACTCATTCCCGGCGGGTATACGTCAGGCAGGATGTGTGGCGGGGCGACTATCGCTTCGCCTATTTCCAATCTCGCATCTTGCCCGCATAATAATATCGCAAACGTGCCAGCTAGTTATGGGAATAGCGCCGTTGAACTGATGTATACCGATAACGGGATGCGTGGCGCTGTCGCAGGCGTCACCAACGCAGCGCATACCTTCGTCATATCGGGGCCACCAGCAGGGGGCTGGGCTATCACCATCCCGCTTGGCGGAGATGGCAGGGCATTTAGCTCGAATCAGACATACTACATAGATTCAAAGTTGGATGATGGATTGCCTTATAGCGGGAGGATGACGGCGAGTTGGGATCAATACGGGGATTACTGCGGTAAAAGCGCGTCTGGTGTAAATATGTATACAATGAAAAACGCCGTGCAAAGCCCTTATAGCGCGAGCATTCCCTACGCTGGTTGCGCGTTGTTCTTATCGGCGGGGTTCTGAGCGGCTTGCCCACGACAGTCTTGAGAAAGTCGGCTATTAACACAATGTTATATGCGGATTAGATGATTGCATGCCGCTGGTTTTATTGTCTTGTCGCTTCCCGCGTCTATCTCAAACCGTTAAACACGAATCCTTGATCTTGCCTTCCCGCCGACTGGAACTGGCCACGGTTTGCGAAAGACAGTGGGTAGGGGGGCCACACCTGGAGCCAGCCTCCATCACCTTTCCTCCCCGTAGCGCCCGTTTCTCCCCTGCATCCCTTCGCCGTTACCCTTCTGCCCGCCGAGGCGCATGACCAGCCACGCCCTTATTGCGCCTTCCGCCCGGTGAAGCGGCCGGCTGCCGACGGAAGAGTGCCGCTGATCTGCCAGAATCTTCCTTTTGCTTAAGAGTCCACCCCGCCCAACTGGCCTTACTCCCGCGAACCTACAGCCGCAGCCGCCCGCCGCAAGGGGAAAAACGGCTTTCATCAATCATTGATTTCAAATGAATGAACCTTCGGTTTTTCCCCTTGCAGCGGGCACCGGCCGCACGATGCGGCCGGTGGGCTAAAGCCCGTCTTTGCGGCTGATTGGTTGCTCCCGTTAAGGCCCGATGGTCGGGCCGGCAATCAAGGAAAGGAAACTCTTTATGTCTTCACCAGCACACAAACTCCGCATCGGCGTCCTGCAAGCCACCATCTGGCGGAACACTAACGACAAAGGCACCTGGTACAGCGTCACGCCGCAGCGCAGCTACAAGCAAGGCGACGAAACTTGGAAGGAAACCGACAGCCTCGGCTTTGACGACATTCTGGCGATGGCCAAGCTGCTCGACCAGGCCCACACCTGGATCTTTAAGCAGATGCAAGCCGACGCCAAATCCCGCAAGGCCCGCGAGGAAGCCAACAGCGGCGAGGAATGAACCCAACCGGGCGGGCAGCGATGCCCGCCCTTTCTTTTTAAATCAACAATCATGGAGTTATCAAAATGGACGGATTTGCCGCAATCAACATTATCTGCCTGAAACTGCCGAAATTCCCGCTGGGAGATACGGTTATCACCACCAACGCAGAGTCGCTACTCGATCCGGTGGACGTGCAGCAGGGACTCAGCCGCCACGCCGATGGCGATTGGGGCGAAATCCCCAGCGAGGATCGCCAGCTTAACGAATGTTCGCTGAAGCAAGGGGGACGGCTGTTGTCGGTCTACCGCTCCGGCGGCAAGCGGTTTTGGATCATCACCGAAGCCGACCGCTCAGTGACCACCGTGCTGATGCCGGAGGATTACTGAGCAAACCGGGGCAGGTTGCAGCCTGCCCCGGAATTTAAACTTAACCTTATGGAGACTAATTTATGAATAATACGATGATTGAAGTCAAGAAGCTCGAAAAGTCCCCGCTGAACGTGCGTAAAACCGCCGCCGGCATCGACGACCTGTTAGCGTCCATCCCGAAACACGGGCTGATGTTGAATCTGAACGTCTATCCCGGCAAGAAGGGCAAATACTTCGTATTCGCCGGAAGCCGCCGGCTCGCCGCCCTGAAAGCGCTGCAAGCCGAAGGGCATTTTGCGGCAGATTACGCCGTCCCTTGCCGGATTTACACCAAGGAAGAAGCCCATGAGTTGAGTTTGGTGGAAAACACCGTCCGGCAGGCGATGCACCCCGCCGACGAGTTCACGGCGTTCGCGGCGCTTATCGAGCAGGGCCACACCGTCGAGCAGGTATCCAACCGTTTCGGCTGCACGGCCAAGCTGGTCGAGCAGCGGCTGACGCTGGGCAAGGCCGCCCCGGAATTGCTCGATGCTTACCGGGCGGAGAAATTGACGCTCGAATGCCTGATGGCCTTCACCGTCACCGATGACCACGCCAAGCAGATGCAGGTCTACGCATCGTTGGAGGAATGGCATTCCGCCCGCGACATCCGGGCCATGCTCACCGACGAGATGGCCGAAGCGAAAAGCAAGCTGGCCCGCTTCGTCGGGCTGGACGCTTACCACGCCGCCGGTGGCGTGTCGCGCGCCGACCTGTTCGGCGAACAGGTCTATCTCGAAAATCCCGATCTGCTTCACCAGCTGGCCGGTGAAGCGCTCGAAACCACCCGGCAAACGCTTGCCGCCGAAGGCTGGAAATGGGTGGAGGTCAGCCCCGACCGCGATTGGAGCGTCATCCACGGTTGCAGCCGGATTCGCCCGCAGCCGGTGGACGCGCCGCCGGAGCTACTGGCCGCGAAAGCGGAGGCCGAAGCCGAACTGGAAGCCATCACCGAAGCCGACGGGATGGACGGCGACGATTCCGCCCTTGCCGAAAGGCAGGAAGCGGCGGAAACGGCGCTTGCCGACATCGAGCAAAAGCTCGAATCCTTCGTTGCCTACGACCCCGATGAGATGTCGCAGGCCGGCTGCTATGTCTCCATCGACAAGGATGGAAAACTTAGCGTCGAAAAGGGACTGGTGAGGCGTGAGGACGCGAAGCAGCTGGCCGGTGACGGCGATGCCCGAAGGGCAAAGCCGGGCGGTATGCCCGCCACGCTCCAGCGCAACCTCGAAGGCTACCGCTTGCAGGCGGCACAGGTGGAAATCGCCCGCAACCGGCTGGTCGCCCTCGACCTGTTGGTTTTTACCGTCGCCTGCGCCGTCTTCAACAAAGGCCAGCCCCGCGATCTGGACGTGCTTTTCCGCACGCAGAATCCGGCGGTCAAAGAGCCGACCGCCGCGGGCGAGGCGTTGCAGACAATCGAGGAAGGCTTGTCGCTGGGTTGGCTACATCAGGACACGGAAGCAGAGCAATTCCAGGCATTCACCGGCCTTTCCGACCAGCAAAAGCTCGACCTATTGGCCTACTGCGTGGCCAGTAGCCTGAAACCGCAGCTTTCCACCGGCCGCGAAGCGACCGCCTGCGAACTGGCGCTGTCGCTGACCGCCGCCAGCATGGCCGGTTACTGGCGTCCGACGCGCGCCAACTATCTCGGACGCATCCCCCGCGACCAGCTGCTTTCCCTCGGCAGCGGCCTCCTAGGCGATCAGTGGTCGCAGGCCCGCAGCCGCGACAAGCGAAGCGAGTTGGCCGATGCGCTGGAACGGGTGTTTGCCGAGCCGGAAAAAGTCGCCCGCAGCCCGCAGCAGCTGGAAATGTTGCAACGCTGGCTGCCGGAGGGCATGGCGTTCGGCAGCGTTGAGGAAGCACCGGCCCCAGCCAATGAGCAGGTAGCCGCCTGAGCATCAACCGGGCGGGCAGCGATGCCCGCCCATCACCTTGAAAG
>NC_019894.1 GCF_000242455.2 Singulisphaera acidiphila DSM 18658 | reverse complement strand
ACTCGAATGGCTAGTTGCTCCCGACGATCCGGGCGAGTTCCGGCCCGATGTCCACGCCGATGGATGCGGCAATGGCGTTACTCATGGCCAGGATCTCCGGGGTGGTCTTGTGGATCCGCGATTGCGGGTCAGGCAGATCCCCGAGTTGGTAGTTGAACGGCATCAAGAGGTCGCAATCGGCATCGGTTGCGTTGTAGTTGTGCCGGAGGAGGATCGAACCGAGTCGGAACGCGATCTGGTAGAGCGCAAACATTTGGCCGAGACCTCTCAAAACGCCAGACGGATCACCCGTGGCGATCGCCCCCACTTGGCGGCGAATCGCGTCGACGTTGAGGAGGGGCAGGATGTTGTCCACGGCCTCACGGGCGGCGTCGTGGGCAATCTCCTGGTAGCCGGGAATGGCCGTTGGTGGCGGGAAACTCCAGGCTTGGCCATCGGCAAGGGTGATCCATGTTCCCTCGAGCCACTCAGGCCGGCGGGAAAGGATTTCGGCTGACTGGGGTAAGCGGTTCATCTGCCCATCCATTTTTGAACAGCCTGGTCGGTCAAACGGCGGTTATATCGGCACTCGGCACGGGGTGGGGGTTCGATGTCCGCGTTAGCTGGTATAGTCCGGTACGCTGACGAAGGCTTGCTCTCAATCGCATCGTTCTCGGAGAAACCCGAGGGCTTGCTCGACCACCTCGTCTGCGGTCTCACCATCGGTCCACGGCAGGTCGTAATCGACCCAGGCGTCAGTCTCGATGAGCCCTTGGTTGCCGTGAGCTGCTTGCAACTTGACTTTAGCCTGCATGCACGAACGAGTTTTGTAGCGTCCAGCCTGAAGATCGTGAAACGCCTCGATTCTGATGAACTCTGGCTCGCCCTGGATGCTGACGACCACTTCGACGGTCTTCTCGACCACATAGAGTTCTCTGCAAAAATCGAGGTGCTCGAGGTTCGGCATGACCGGCTCCGGTGGTTCCGGGGATAGATTCTAATCGGACATTTCTCAGATTATCACAAACAATATGCGCGATCGGGTTTGCCACCCTGCTAAATTGGTCCGGGCCTTCCACTGTTCTGAGATCCGCCAGCCGAAGCACCGGGCCCGACGGACGCCACTCAAGGGGGAAAGCAGGGGGCGTAAGATCGGACTCCCCGACGGCGTCCACGATCGGCTCTGGCAAGAGGCTCGGCGGAAGAAGATCATCGTCTCGTCGCTGGCGACGGATATCCTCAACAAGAACCTCCCTCGGTTTAAGATCGAGCAGGAGGGGTAGATTTTCGCCAATTGGCCAACTTCTGATCATTTTAATATGTTCTAAATCCACGGCCTTTGGCCGTGCGACCCGAAGAGCTTCGAGCGATCCGGTGTGCATTCCTAGCATTCCGTATGTCACCCTCGGGATCGGTCTGAAAGACTCCGAGCGAGGGGCTGCGGTCGACACGAGGGGGACCGTGAGCAGTGTATTGCGAGTCTGACATCCACACCCCCAACGGGGGCTACCTCACGTAGACGCCCCCCTCGGGGGGCCTTCCTAATACCACGTCCTTTGGGCGTGGTTGATTATTCAGAAGCCTGGTGCGTCCCTGTGGTGCGAGACTTCTGGACGATTTGTCCGAAGGTTCAGGGCAAGGGCGGTACCTAATTTCGAAACAATAGAGCGAGGGGGGCATCGATGGCCCCCTCGCTCTCTCGCAAGTCAATGACTTCCGGTTTTCGATTCCAATGAGACTGGTATCAAGGGCATCTGTTATCACTGGCCCATCTCACGCCGCCGTGTTCAAGTTTATTGTGCGCGACAGCAGCAGCTCGACACTCGGCTGTTGTTTTCTTGTCCTGACACGAAAATCCGTCCAAGTACCCGTGTTTACTGCAAATAACAGAACAGTATCCGGCCGCGGCCACCTGGGTCGGAGGCTTCGTGCTGCTATGCTCCTCATGAGTGCCTTTAGAAGTGTAACGGTAGCACAACGTCACAGGCTCACCGTTGTGATGAGTACGATCATGGTGAGGCCCGAATTCGGAGCACGCGTACGCGTTGCCTTTGCGGGCGATATAGATCTTGCAGATGGGGCAATAGACATCGTAGTAGGTCGTCATCGCCGTTTCCGTCACGGTGACTGCCTTCAACGAGGCCTGACCCACCGGACCAACTTCACTGACGATGATAGCCTGCGTAGGTGCCTTCGCACCGTTTGAGGAGTCGTGTCCGGCAGTCCCCGATTTGGTGGCGCCTGACACGCAGATCAGGGAAGCGGCCGCGACGAAAATTCCACCGGTAAGAATAGCCGGGCGAAGCTTGTTCAACATGAGGTGCCCTTTCAGGTTGCGGCAGAGGAAGTGGAACATGATGAAGCCATCCTTGGCCGTGGGACGATCGGGACCTGGAGAGGGCTCTCCGGCCGGAACAGGGGCGCCGAATCGTGAGATTCGGCGCGTACCGGGAACAAGGGCCTAGAAAAGGCCTTTCACTGTGTCTCTAAGCAGAGGGCGTAGAGGTAGCGGGGGCAGAGCGGGGCGCTCGCCGTCAGAGATCAAGGTTCGGTCCAGTTGTCACTAGGAGCTTCTGGGTTTTCCTACAAACCAGCCGCAGAGGCCGCTGAAGGTCTCACCGAGCAAGGTCTCCACCAAAGCCTTCCGCGCCTCACGACAAACCCGAGACTGGAGTTCAGAGACATCCCCATTGGGATCCCACTTCAGAGCTTCTTGGTATTCCTCGAGCACCTCGGACAACGCCAGGCCCAGGTTAATCCGGTAGGACTTCGGAACGAACTTGTCATAGCTAAGGATGGTTTCACACAACTGCTCAAACTTCTCGGCAACAATAGGTTCATCACCAGATGCAGTCTCATCCATATCCGTAAAATTAGCGGCGATCAGATGGCGGTTTGAGTCCCTGCGATAATATTCATTCTCGGCGATCTGAGAGCCGTTTTCGCCAATCATGTTTGGGTCCTGATCAAGATCCGAATGCGAACAAATTAGTTTGTTTGCTGAATTCTCGGAATCGCTTGAGTTCGCCAAGGCCCGTCGCCGTGATTTTGAAATTCTTCTCGGTCAAGCCGGGGATCGAGCTGCTTCTCTCGCCGAGGTGGCCCTCCACGAGCCCGCAATCCACGAGCCTAGCCATCTGTTGATAGAACGAGCCTGGCGATTTTTTGTAGCCATGTTCGATCAACTTGCGTCGCAATTCGTGACCCTTCATTTCCTGAGTCTCCAGAAAGCCCAGGATAGCCCACATGACTGTCGTCGCGGATAGGAACTCGTACTTCACCGCTTTTCCCCGCTAACGATCGTTTGACTGAGTACAGTGCAGGTGACACTCACAGTGAGGGTCAAGAGAGACTCGAAGAATTTTGAAGAGCGAAGGCACAGAGGCAAAACATGGTCGCGCAAGGCAAGGGCATACAGGGCGCCACAAGGACCTCCCCCCAGCACTACGATTCGCGACATAGTCGCGGTCCCTTATGGATGGGTTGCTCGCCCGGTCGACAGGCAAGGATTCGCCCCCGGATCGGGCGAACGCAACATAATGTTGATTATCGGACGCGAAAATCCGCCGGTTGTTCCATGCGAACACCGCCCGGCTCGCCATGGGCGGCCGGGCCGGCAAGAAGCACCGCAAACCACCGAAAGGTTGACCGATACCGATGCCCGCTACGACCAATCCTGCCCACGCACCGCGGACGTCGGGTTAAGCCCTGCGGTCCGGAAGCTGACTGACAATGAACACCGACCTTCGTCGAGCATCCTCTCGTGAGTGCGCCTTCTGAGAAGAAGAACGCACCCGACCTTGAATCGATTCCGAGATCCGCGCGATACTGCCAGTCCGGCAAAGTCCTCAAGCCGCAAAAGCGATATCGCTCGCGAGGCGGTCGTTCGCCTCCACAAAATCCAAGTACCACCCCTCCTGAGCTTCGAGCCGTCCCAGCAAGTCCTGGAGTTTGGCGCGGTGGAATCGCTTCGCCTGCTCGAAGAACGGTGCTGCCGCGGGCGTGAAGGCCCGTAGCACCTCGGTCACGGCGGAAGCATCGTCCTTTTGAAGGCAGCTCCGCAGCGTATCCGCCGCCGCTCTGTAGCCGCGCCGGATTGCATCGCCGGGAGCCACGTTGCGGAGGAGCTCTGGACGATCGTGGAGCGCCCGCATCGCCAGAGCAAACGCTCGTGGGTCGATCTGCTCCTCGAAGGGCGTGATGACTCCCAGCGCGTCACCTGCGATCGCCGCATGTTGGAGTTTGAGCAACTCGACATGGTCCACCGGGCATCCGCCGATGACAAGGAACTTCCCTGCGAAATCGCGGTTTGCGGCCTCGGTATTGAGTCGGCGGTAGAAGGAGGCAGCATCTTCGTTATGAAACATGCGAACGTGGATAAGTCGCCCTGCTGGGACGCCAATGACGAGACCTTTAAGAAGTTCGATCACCGCCCTTCCGCTTGTCGCCCTTTCCAGCGAAGCGCCTTCATCGGAGGTTCCCTTGTCGATCTCGAACTCGACGAGGGAACGCTCATCGTTCTGAACAACGAATTCGCTCCATAGGTTCCAAGATCCAAGTCGGTCCAGTGCCCAAACGATGTCTTCTTGGGTCGTGAAGTGGATCGGGTTCGTGACTCCCAAATCCTCCAACTCCCCCTTCAATGCCTTCAACCGACCGCCCTGTGGGTCGTCGGTCTCGACCCGATACACACATGGGGCGTTCTCGATCGAGGCGACGCGTTGGAGCGCAAAATCACGGCGGACCCCGATCAGCCTGCGGAGGTGGGCGATGAAAAACCCCGGGTTGTTCGGTGGCGTCGGGTCGATCTGGAGGAGGCGCTCTTTGGCCTGGAAGACCGTTGGACCCTGTCTAAAGTCGACCGATGCGATGAGGCCTTCCTTCATGAGGTTTTCGAGCTTCGAATGCCAGAGAGCCTCGGCGGGCCTGATTTCGAATCCCAGAAATTTTGGGTCGGGGGGCTTTGGAGGGTCGAGCTTGGGTAAGACTGCTTTTTCTCGAGAAAAGCTTTGATCGCGGAATCGACGTCTCGCCGTGTATATTTCGCCATCCGGCAGTAAGTCTTTTCGGATGGGAGTTGGATTGAGGAATCGGCGTGTCGGCATGGCTGGGAACGTCGGGTCGAGGTCCGGCAAAGACCAGGCTCGTTCCTGTGCGTATTGCACCAACTCACGAATCTGGAGTTCGCTGGCCCCATTTTGCCAAGTCCGCAGCCTCTCGTGGATTTCCGGCAAATCATCGCGGACCTGCTCGTAAAAGCGTCGCGATCGTGGAACACCTCTTGCCCCCTCGTCGATGAGTTGCTTCGCCACATTCATGCAGCTCTTTTGGAGCTCCGCTTCAACTGGACGCAACGTCATCGCGTACAGCACGCTCAGCACGAATAACAAGTAATGACATTTCCGTTTATAATCGCCCATGGACCATCTCGAACCCAGCGATTTTGACCTCATCGATAATGCTCCTTGAAAGTCCCAGAAACATAGTTGAACCGACCTTTGAAGGCGTACAGAAATCCCTTAGTGTCCTGTCGGGCGAGGTGAATCGATCGGTCGCCTCGCGATCGATGGAACGCCTCCCACATCGCCTCCGCCGAGGTGGAGGCAATTGGGGGCATATTCGTACCGCCAACGATCTCGAGCGTGGGGGCGACTCGGTCGTACCAAGCACGTGCCGCCCGGCGTCGTAGAAGACCTTGGGTTGTGTCATCGGCCTTGCCCTTCACCGACAGGACATAGGCTGCGGCGAACCGCCCTGCGGCCCGCTCGCCTTCGATCAAATGGGCCCAGATCGCGCGGTTCCGCCGCCGGTCGGCTTCGACGACATCCGAGAGACGAAACCGACTGAAACGGTCGTACTTCGCCCAAGTCGTGACTTGGTCTCGCCAGGCCGAGGGAAGACCAGAGTTCTCGACGAGCTTGACAAGCTCTAACAAGTCTCCGGCTGAGGTAAGCCCGAAAGCTACCTCGTCCCAGTACCCGGGCCACTCTCCATCAATCCTCTTCAACAGAGTGTCAATCACGATGTTGCCGGGTTGGCGGTCGATCAACTGGAACAATCGAGCTTTCATCTCTCGGGCAATGTCGTCAACTTCGTCGGGCCATTCTTCGTAGGCTCGGGCGAATCGTTCGAAGGTCCCTGGTGCATCGTCGCCTGCGAGTGCCTGACGGACCGAGTCCTTGCGGAAGGTGAGAAGGAAATCGCGTTCAGACTTCCAGAACCCCGGAAAGGCTCGCTCTGCCTTGGCAATCAAGGCGTGCGCGGCAGTCGCCCCAGCCTTGTCCGTCTCGGTCGGCATCGCTGCGAGGATGTAGGTTCGCCACGCTTTGAGTTCGAACTTCCTCCCCGCCTCGGCTTGTTCGGGCGTCCAATACGGAACGGCCTGAGAATGTAGATCCTTGGCAGCTTCGACTGACTTGTCCGGATATTCGCTCCGAAGAGCGAACCACTTAAGCCAGGCTGCTCCGAGCGCCACACGGGCCTTCGCGACGTCATCCGAGGCCAAATGCCTCGTCATCTTGGAAAACGAGTGCGAGGCGATAACTAGACGGAGCTCAGTGCGCATGTCAATCGTGTTGATGAAGGCAAAGTACCTGTCCCTCCACAGCCCGATCGACGAATCGAACGGTTCCCGACCGAACTTGGCGCATACACTGTCGAGAGTTTGGAGGGGGCCAGATTCCAATTTTCTGAATGATATTATCCTGTCATTTGCATTTGAATGCAATTTCAACTGCTCATGTGACCACTCGCTAAATTTCTCCTCGATGCGATCGCAGTGGGCGTTCAAAAGGAGTTGCTTAACCCGTTCACGTCGTGAATCTGTCGTTTCCAGGAGGGCATCCGCGTTCGCTAACAACTTCGAAAGTTCCTCCACATCGCCGGACACCTCGGCTTTCCCCACGATCGTTTGGACCTGGAGATCCTTAAGTCGATCATGCAAAGACCACCTGGTAATTCCAAAAAGACTCAACGCCACGACGGCGACAGTTATCAGCGCACGCCCCGTCAATCGCGTATCAATTGACACCCAGCCTATGTCGTGGCCCTCCCGGAGTACGATCAGACCGATGACTCGGAGGCCCAATGTGGCAAGAACGACCCGTACAAGTCCAAGCACCAGGAAGGCGAGGGGCGGCAGCGTCCAGTATGAATCTACCGTGACCGGAACCAAGGTTAGGATCCACAAATACGTTGAAATCGGCATTTCATCGCTAGCCGCGTACTCACAACTTTCGTCGCACCCGCCGTTGAGCGCCCAGCAGACCGCGCCCGCGAGTAGCAATGCGACCATTCCCATAGGACGGTCGATGGAGAGCAGGGTCTCGAAGCTGAGACTCCACGCGTTAGTAAGGAGGGAGACGATGATCGCTACGATCAACAAGCATCCCGTTGAGTCATCGTCTGAAAGTTTTGAGCGGCCGATACCGGCTACGCGGGCGATTATGGACACGATGACGACTTGAATGGTCAGCGAGGCGAACGCCCACAGCGAAGGCGGATTGACAAACGCACTACCATTCCAGAGGATCGCGGATGTCACGCTCAATGGGATCGCGGCGGCCCAAAGGAACCACGTTGCGACGAGGGTGAGAATGATGACCTTGACGCCACTCATGTCGTTTTCCTAGAGGCCATCTTTCGCGTCACGAATCTAGGGGCCACCTCAGAGAAAAGGGGAGGATCTCCTCCATCAAAAGATTGAGGCGAAGCACGTCGATCCACTGGGGTATTCCCTCGTAACGCCTAAGGAACGAATCGTCGGTGAACGGGCCGAAGGCCTTGCGCCATTCCTGGATAGCCTCCGAGGCAAGACCAATCGCCTGCGATAGCATCATGTAGGCGAATCCGACTGACGCCCTTTCCGAAAAGCGTGAATCTCGGGCTTCGTCCCAGAAGCTGAAAAGGTCGTTGGCCGTCAGTCGGCGAATCAGTTGAGAGCCTCGTTCAGGCCGCGTCACTACCTCCGCGGTCGGGCGGTGGAGTGCGAGAAGGTTTTCTCGCGGAGTGACGCCTGGGCTCTGTCCACAGTCGACGACGAACAAAACCCAGCACCCAATCGGGAATTCCGCCGGGTCGATCCGTACCGATTTACTCTCCAGCCGCGCTATACCCCGCTCAACGAGTTCGGGGTGGGTTGGAGATTTCAAGACCGGATGAAGATCCATCTGCCCCGGCGACCACAAACGCGGTTCCTCCCCGAGAATCTTGGAGGCCGACACGGGTGTTCGTTCCCAGCTACCGAAATCTGGGCCACCCACGCCCGCGGCGTATGGCAGCAGAATCAATGAAGGTTGGTCAAGGAACTGTCGAAACACCTCGCCTGGCTCGCCAACGGCACCTTCGAGATAGAGGACAAGGCGCTCTTCCTTCTCCTCGTCAGAGAGCCGCCCTGCCGCTCGCCGTGCCTCCCTATGAGCGACGCACAGCCGCTCGACCGCGACCCAATCCCCGGCCATATGCTTCTCGTCGATCCGTCGCAGTTCGTCATCATTCGCTGCTCTGAGACTCTCTGATAAACTCATAATTCGATCTCACGATTAATTGGCGATACCCAAACTCTCCGCGAGCCTTGCACGAGCCTTGAAAACACGGGTCGGGACCGTCCCGATGTTACACCCAACGATGTCAGCGATGTCCTCATGCTTCAAACCAAACAGATGCAGGAGGAACGTGACTCGGTATTCCACCCCCAAGGCGTCGATCTCGCGAAATACGAGACTGGAGCGTTCGTAGCCGATTAGGTAGTCGGCGGCGTCCGGGGAATGATCCGGCACATGGCTACCGTCCCCGTCAGAGAATTTGTCCTCGGGACGGCGAGAGGCGATCCTGACATATGCAAGCGTCTGGTTTCTAGCGATCCCGTAAAGCCAACGCGGGAAGGTTCCCGTGTTCTCATCAAATTGATTTCGCGATCGCCAGACGGCGAAGAAAGTTTCCTGCGCACAATCGACCGCCATCGATTCGTTCGAAAGGAGACGCATGCAATATGATATTATTTTTGCATGATACCGTTCGAATACGATGCGGAATGCCATCGGGTCGACATCGAACTGTCTTAAAAGTTCCTCATCTGTTTGGCTCGAGTCTGCTCCCATGTCCACCTCCAAGCCCCGGCATCCGATAGTTCGCCCAAAGAAAGTCCCCGCGCGTTGCGATATCGATAGGTTTGCGCGGAGGGGGGATAGGATTCCCGATAAAGTGTCCCCCGACTCGATATTTTTTTCGACACGTCGGGAAGGATCGTCCCTCAGCTGGCTAATGAGATGATGACCGGGCAGGGCAATCGGAAGCGTTGCCCGGAACGAGATGTCGCCCCACGGTACCACCCGCATTGATCCTGGAAGGCAGGTTGCAGCGGTGCAGCCCGCACCCATGAAGGGGAGGCGAATCGCCCGGCCCAAGTTCGTGACACGATCAATGCTCCGTATGCCGTGGTTGGGGTGGGATCGACGCCACTGCAATGAGAGGTCACTTGGCTCGTCAGCGTGTCTCGATTTTATCGTGTGCGAAGTCGGGCCGTCCATAGTGGCGGTGCGACGACCAGTGCCTCTGGATGTAGATCCATCAGCATGATTACTTCTAAATAACAAGAAGATCGCGTTGTTGTGCAACTAAGGAGAAACTGATGCGTATGATGATCAGCATTGTCGGGGTCGGTTTACTGTCGGCCATCGCCGCTCTCTCGCTCGGGTCGTCACCGCCCGAAGGGCCTAAAGGCACCTGCCCTTGCGGCGAGAACTGCCAGTGCGGGCCGGACTGCCCCTGCCGTCACGGTGGCCTCTGTGACGATTCTCGGTGCCCGTGCCATCCTTCTGATGTCAGTCATGACCACGGGAAACACGAGCATGATGAATCCCCGGTCGCTCGGACTTGCCGCGAGAAAAGCTGTCAAGACTACGGACGAACCGTCGCCCTCGACCACATCCACCGGAAGAGCCTATTCTTGTACGTCGACCCGCTCGACGATCCTTGCCGGACACCTCCGAAGCTGTACCCGATCCTCCCTGTCGGTCCTCGTTGAAGTCTCGCCCGGGTCTCGCGCCCGGCGCTCCAAGCCGCCCCACGGAAGGGTCGGCACCACATAGTCAAAATGTGAGTCGGTGTTCATTTTATTTCGAGTCCCTCAGATTCGAGGGCGGAAGGAGTTCTTGAGATGAAGACCAAACTGCTTACCAAGTTTCTGGTCGGCCTGGTGATCGCCATGGCATTGGCTTCCCCCGCGCTAGCGGATGGGGGCGGGGGCGGGGGTGGAGGCGGGTGCTCCTGCGGATGCTCCTGCGGGGGTGGCGGCGCCGGCGGCGGAGCGAAGAAGTAAGTTACGGGCGCATCCCCAGGGCCCGGTTCCACGTCGAAAACTACCTCGCTTACTCCGTTCTCGGCCAGTCGGTCCGGGCGATAGCCAAGGCCACAGGCCGGTCCCATCGACGATCGGCGAGTCGATCCGCCACGGCCGAATTCTCGTCCAGGCCGCGGCGGACCAACGCGGCTTCGCGAACCCGGACCCGCCAGACTGACCCCTCCCCAGGCTCCCATCATGGGAAAGTTTAGCGAAAGGCTGTCTGATATCGCCCGGATGCGGGGAACCTCTACCCGATTGCCGGGCCCCTGCGTCAAGTCCTCTGGGAAGGCAACCGGGAGCGGGCCCTGGGTGGCGAGGAGGCCCAGAGCGTCAAGTTCGCCCCGCTCTCCCCCGCGACCCTCAAGAGCCGCAAAGGGACCGGCCCTCCCCTGGCCCCACGAGGCGCGGCAAGCCGAGTGGTCACAGGGTTCGCCGCCCAGGTCGCAGCGACCGTCTTCCGCCTGTCGTTCATCGGGAGATGGTCCGGCTTGCCCGTTCGGTCCAATCCCGGGAGGGAATGGCGATGTCGGGCCAGCCGTTTCCAAAGAACCAATGCGTGAACTCATGCCCAGGCAACAATATCCGCAGCAGTCGGCTCGGCCGGATCCGGTCCGTCCGTCGGCGGCGTGGCGAATGTACGAGCCTTCCCCGGGCGACCCAGAGAGATCGCGGCGCGATTTCGGCCGACTCTCTTGATCCCGAGGGTTTGCGCATCGGATCGGCCATCCCAAGGCTGAGCGTCCGCCAAGACGTCGCGCAGGCCCTCGGGATCGAGCCAAACCCAGGTCACCCAGGAAGTCTGCGAAACTTCGAGCTTCCAGCATGCCGCGCGGAACCGCGCGGCTTCCGCCTCGTCCCAATCGAGGACGCCGATGGCCTGCATGCATCGCATGAAGGGAGGCAGTTCGCCCCACTGGTCCCGAAGCTTGCGCCTGCTGTCAGAAATCCAGCTCGCGGTACCAATCAGTACCCGCTCGCCGGGCTCATCACCAAGGGAGAAGCGATCACCCCTTGCAGACCTGAGGATGTAGACCGACATCGAAGACTGCCCTCAGCCTGATATGAAATTCTTTGACGATCTTTGCACTCCCAAATTCTATCACGTAGAATGAACCTGACCGCTGCTTGAGCTACCTGAGCCGCCGCGGACCCTGGACGTTCAGCACCCTCATGCAGGGTTGTTCGGACGTTCACGGTCCTTGGCGGCTTTTTTCGTTTTTGAAAGGCATGACATGACCACTGCATCGGCAACGTTGGCGGGAACGGGCGAACTTTTCACCGTCGAAGACATCGCCGGGCAGACCGGCGAGCAGTCATATCGAATCGCTTATTTGATCCGGACCCGGAAGATCAAGCACGTCGGCCAGCTTGGATCCTATCGGCTGTTCGACGCTGCGGGTGTCGAGGCGATCAAGACCGCGCTGGCCCAGCGAGGGAAGGGCCGACCGGCCCGCCAATTTAACGCGGTTGTCAACTGACGCCAGTCCCCGGCTAACGCTCGATCGCCACCAGGAATTAACGTGCTGGCATACGATTCGTCGACACCACTTACTGATCTGCCCGAGGGGATCGTTCAAATCGGGCAAGTCCTGCCCGTCGTCTTCGGTTGGGCGACGATCCACCAGCTCGGGTTAATGTACCGTCTTCGACCTCACGAGGTCAGAGAGGTACTCTTGAGGGACCGTGTTCCGGTCTGGTTCGGCAGATTCGACTGGCTTGTGCTCCAGCTCGAATTTCAGGCAGCTTACGAAGCTTGGCGAGGATTGCCGTTTCGCGGACAAACCGATTTGGTAGACTCTTCCTTGCGAGCGCAAAGGAAAAGGCTCGGGGGTAACGAGCCCGAGCCTTTTCCGGAAGCAGTTCGCGTCGACGTCGGTTTCGACTCTGATAGAGGTTCCCGCCTCAGTCAGAACCTCGCCCGCCGTCTGGAAAACACTCGCATCACCGAGGTGCTTTCGTGACCCAAATATACGGCGCTGCGCGCCCGTCGTCTAGCCAAAATGGCCATGCAGTCGATTCGATCGATCCGATCGGCCTGGTTCTCGCCGGGCTCAACCGAGCCGGATGCGACCCAAAGGTAACTGGGTCCGGCAAATGGGAAGCCCGATGCCCCGTTCATGAGGGCAATCGACGCAACCTCTCGATCGCCGAGGGAAGCGACGGCACCGTCCTGCTGCATTGCCACCACATCGACGCACATGGCATGTCCTGCTCCTCAAACGCCATCGTCGAAAGACTAGGGCTGACGCTCGGGGACCTCTTTCGCAAACTGCCAGGGGCGAGCTCGAAAACCGGGAAACCTCCCACGAAAGCTAAGCCGGCCAAAAAGCCGCACAAAACACCGGCCGGCGCCATCTGGTACTGGACCGACAAGTACGGTCCGTTCAGCCAATGCTGGTTCTACCACGACGCCAAAGGTCACGAGGCTGCCCGCGTTTTTCGGTTCGATTACCCTGCGCCGACCGCCGAGAATCCGCTCGCGAAGGGCAAAACCTACGTCCCTGTCCATCCCGACGCTGACGGGTGGCGGGCGGGCGATCCTCCCGGCCTATGGCCGCTCTACAAGCTGCCTCATCTCGTCGAGGCAAAACGAGTATTCCTGGTTGAAGGCGAAAAATGCGCCGACCTGGTTTGCGAACTCGACGAACTGGCGGGAACGACCTCGGCCCACGGCGCCAAGTCGACGAGAAAGACCGACTGGTCTCCCCTGGCCGGCAAAGAGGTGGTGATCCTCCCTGACAAGGACGAGGCGGGCGAAGGCTACACGACGAACGTTCTCCGTGAGCTGGCCAAGCTCAATCCTCGGCCGACGGTCCGCAAGGTCATACTCCCCGGCCTAGCAGACCCAGGCGACGACATCGAACAATGGCTCCTGCTCAAGAACGGCACTTCCTTCGCGATCGCCGCGGAGCTCATGGAGTTGGCCGAGGCGGCACCCGTCATCGACTTCGACGCCAAGGCTCCACCGGAGAAGCTCCAGGCGGAACCGGTTCGCGTCGAAGATGAATCGCCAATCCACCGGACCGACCTTGGCAATGCCCAACGGCTCATCAAGCGTTTCGGGGATTTCATCCGGTTCTGTCCAACATGGGGCAAATGGCTGGTCTGGGACGGGAAGCGGTGGCGGGAAGACGAGACCGGGGAGATTTTCCGGCTCGCCAAGCGAACGGTGCGATCGATCGGCGCCGAGGCGGCGGAAGTGGAGGCAGACGGCGAAAGGAAGGCCCTGCTCGCGTGGGCACTCCAATCGGAGTCGCAAAAGCGGATCCAGGCGATGATCGGTCTGAGTTGGAGCGAAGCCGGCGTTCCCGTCGAGCCGTCCCAGTTGAACCGCGACCCTTGGCTTTTGAACGTCGAGAATGGGACGCTCGACCTGAGAACCGGGACGCTTCGACCGCACCAGCAAGCCGACCTGATTTCAAAATTGGCTCCAGTCGCTTTCGACCCCGCCGCGACGTGCAAACGGTGGGAGGCCTTCCTCGCCCGGATTTTCGATGGAAACGCGGACCTCGTCGCGTTTATGCAGCGGGCGCTCGGTTACGCGATCTCCGGAGTGGTCTCAGAGCATGCCCTTTTCTTCCTCTACGGCACCGGCCGAAACGGCAAGAGCACGTTCCTGAACATCATTCTCGGCATCCTCGGCGACTATGCAACGACCATCGATTCCAGCCTGCTGACAGTCAAGCGGGGCGACGACCACCCCACGGGATTGACCGACTTGGACGGCCGCCGCTTTGTCCCGACTTCCGAGGTCGAAGACGGCCGTCAGATGGCCGAGGCCCTGGTCAAGAAGCTGACGGGGGGCGAGCGGATCAAGGCCAGACGAATGCGGGAGAATTTCTACGAGTTTGAGCCAACGCACAAGATTTTCCTGGCCGCGAACCACAAACCCGAGATCCGCGGTACCGACGAAGGCATCTGGTCACGTATCAAGCTCCTCCCCTTCGACGTGTACATTCGGCCCGAAGAGCGAACGAAGGACCTTGATAAGATTTTAATCGCCGAGGAGGGCCCCGGTATCCTCGCCTGGCTCGTCAAAGGGTGCCTCGAATGGCAGCGGATCGGGCTCGCGGATCCGGCCGCCATCGTGAAGGCGACCGAAGGTTATCGGGCTGAAATGGACCACATCGGCGACTACCTCGGAGAGCGGTGCGACTGCCCGGAGCCCAAGCATCTGAGGGAGGCATCCCGAACCCTGGCCAGTACCCTGTTTCACGATTACCTGGAGTGGGCCAAGGGCAACGGTGTCGAGCCGCTCGACCAGAGAAAGTTCGGGTCCGAGATGACGAAACGAGGATTCAAGAGCGACAAGTCGAACGGAAAGTGTTGGAGATACGGACTTTCCGTAAAACCGAAGGAGGACGCCAAATCCGATGTCAGCGGACTTTTCTGAAAGTACCCTCCCAGGCTCCTCGAAATCCCCAATTCCCGAGGGTACTAGACACAAGGCGTTACAAAATGAGGGATTGCGGTGAGGCCAGTACCCTAGTACCTGGATTTGCGCTATAAGCGGCTTGTCTCTGAGGGTTGTGAAGAGATACCGCACTGTGGGCTCTGAGGGTACTGAGGGTACTGGAAAGGTACTGGGGATCAACCTGGTTTAACTATGGGTGGCCCCCTCTTTTTTTGGGCTTGTTTGATCGAGTTGTGTTCAAGATTTCAGATTCACGCAATCGGAGAACAAAGCATGACTACCAATGCTGACTGCGAACCGATTCCTTCCGACCGCGAGGGACAACTCCGCCGGTCCAAGATCGCGTTCACGGCATGGGCCGACGCGATGATTCGACGCGACTTCGTCGAAGCCGGCCGACAGATCAAGCTCTTGAGGCTCTGCCGGGTCTCAGTCTGCCCGCTTCAGCAGAGGGCGGCCACGTAAACCCGCGACAGTCGATCGAGGTGCCACCGACCGCCCTGAGGCTTCCTATGGCAGAACTGTGCTCACTCCCGACGAGGGTTGCCACTTCCGGATCGCCAAGGAACCCAAGGATGCGGTGGCCCCACCAAGCTGCCCAGGGGAGTTGATTCGCCGCGCGGGTTCATCTTCCCCATGCGGCGGCGCCCTGGGGTCCTTTGGTGACAAGCGGTGCAATCGAAATTCTGTAGGACAACATCATGGGGTGGAAAATAAGACGTAACGGGCGAAGATACTACTACGTGTCAACACGTGTGGGCAACCAAGTAATCTCCCGGTACGAAGGCGATGGGCTTCTCGGCCAGATGGTCGCCGAGCTCGAGCGGCTCGCGCGAGCCAAGCGAGAAGAAGAACGTTGGGCCGATCGGCTGATGGCTGAGGCATTCGCAGCGGACGAACGCCAGCTTGCAGACTACCACCGGTCAGTGGAATTGATCTTCCGGGCGAGCATGGAAAACGCCGGGTATCACCGGCACTCAAGGGGAGAGTGGAGGATGGGGAGACCAAAGAAGACCGAACTGAAAACGACCGCCGCCGCGCCTGTCCCTGCGAAGGACCCGCGGGACTTCACGCACAAGGAAATGGTGGACATCGTCCATCGCGCCGGAAAAAACGACAAAACCGTTTTGCCTGAGCTCAGGAAACTTCTCGACAGCAGTTGGCGGGAGATCATCCTCGACTTCGCTGGCGACCCGGCGACGATCCTGAGCAACAGGTACAGGAACCGATTCGTCGGGTCTGACGGCGGCCTTGCGATGTCGCACGCGATGGAGGCCCGCCTCGAGCAATTAGCAAAGAGCTTGACCCCACCCGACGCAACGCCGCTTGAGAAACTGCTTGTCTCGCGAGTAGTCACGTGCTGGATGGCAGTCCATGAGGCGGAATACCTCGAGACCAATGGGCTGAGTCAGAACACTCCCCGTGCCTGCGAAATCCTGATGCGCCGCGTCGAGCGGGCCCACAACCGGTTCCTATCCTCCGTCAAGGCGCTCGCCACGGTCCGCAAACTCTCGGCGGTGCCGACCACCGTCAGCATGAGCAGAACCGAGACGGTGACCGTCGAGACGGTCTGACGACCACCGAACCACGAAAGGCCGACGACCCATGACTCTGGCATCCACCCTTCTCATCAACGGCATCAAGTCCGATGGCCTGAACCCCGAGGCAGCGAAGACACTCGGTGACTTCCTGGCCGCAAACCCCGCGCTCGCCCCTGATGGCCGCCGGCTGTTCGCCCCGGCGCGTCGCCTTTCCTGGATGGATCTGCCCACGGGCACGTCGATCCGGACGGCCCCCAACGGCAAACGGTTCCGAGTCACCATTGAACCCCTGGACTGAGGCCCCCATGCTCGACGAGAAGTTTCTCCGCAAACCCGAGTTCACCGCAGGCTCCACGGTGAAGCTCGGCGATGGCCAGCTCTGGACGTTCCCCAAGCCCTACCTGCGAATGAGCCTTGCCCGCAACGTGGACGGGAAACTCTCGCCGGTCGCAGAGTACACCTACGGCTCCGACTACGCGGATGCCCTGGACAGCTGGATCGAGACCGAGGACTCCCACGAGCGCCTTGGAAAGATGCTTGTCCTGGCCGGCAACCTGCTCTTGCAGAATTACGACCTCGACGAGCGGTCTCTTCGTCGCCTCATCTCGATCGACGAACACACGGATCCCGAGATGTGGCCAGCGATCAACGAAGTCCTGCTGGGGCGATCCAGCCCAAAAGCTTCGGCCGTTGGCTCCGAGTGAGCCTCCTCGCCAACGGCTTGAACCCTGATGGCATGCTCTTCGAGGACGCCGTCGACGCAGTCGGCATCCTCGAGATGACCAAGCGGACCGTCCCCCGCAATGAATGGGTCGACCTGTTTGCCGCCCAGGCCGAAGACTCCAAGCTCGACGGCTTCTTTTGAAAGGCAGCCTCGTGGATAAAGACCTTGTCATTAAACTGAAACTGGATAGGTCGTCAGCTGAGGCCTCGGCTGAGAAGTTCACCGATACCCAGCTAAAGCAGATCAAGAAGCTTCTCGGCGAGCACGAGGCGGCCGAGAAGCGGAAGGCTGTGGCTACTCAGCAATCGAGCGATGCCCAGACCAAGGCAACCGGCCAGGCCCGCGATGAGCTCGGCCGGTTCACCAAGCAGGCCGATCAGGCAGGCAAGTCGGTTACCAGCAGCTTCTCCGGCCTGGGCATCCAGATGGCGATTGCTCAGGCCGGAACTCAAAAGCTCATGGAACTGATGGGGGGGCTGGCCCAGGCGATTGACAAGGCCGCCGCCGCGCGGAAGCGAATGGCCCAGGCATTCGGGGAGTCCCGCGACAACCTCGCCGAACTGGCCATGGTGATGGGCGAGAAGGCCGACGACAAATTCACGCTAAATAGTTCCCTGCCAAAGGGAAAGTAGCCCTGCCCCTATAATTCATGCAGAGGACTGCACCGACGACTCAACACGGACGAACATTAACGACGCCCATGCTCTCCCTTTCGACGACTCAGCGCGACGAACTCTTGGCGATCTACCGCAAGGATTCTGATCCCGAACTCCGCTTTCGCGCCCACATTATCCTCCTGTTGGCTGACGGCCATCCCTGGGACAACATCGAGTCCATGCTCTTCTGCAGCTCACGCACTGTCGACCGCTGGCTGAAGCGGTTCCAGGCCGAGGGCCTCGAAGGGTTGACTGGGAGGAAACGGGGCCGGCCCTTTCGGCTGGGCTTCGGCTGGGTCGCCATCCTCGTGAACTGGGTGACCACCACGACCCCCAGCGACTTCGGTTTCCTCCGCAGTCGCTGGTCGTGTGTGTTGTTGGCCCTGCTCTTGCGAGAAAGAGAAGGCGTTCGCGTCAGCCGGGAGACCGTCCGTCGCTGGCTCCATCGCGGCCACCTGGTGTACCGGCGACCCCGGCCGACCCTGAAGCCGGACGAAGACGAGAGGCAGGTCAAGCTGGCTGAACTGCGGAAGCTCCTGGAAGAGCTGCCCGAGGACGAGACGGCCGTCTGGCAGGACGAAGTCGAGGTTCACACCAACCCAAAGATCGGCCGGATGTGGATGTTCAAAGGCCGACAAGCGAAGGTCGAGACCCCCGGGACGAACAAGAAGCGGCACATCTCCGGCTCAATCCACTGGCGGACCGGCCAGGTGTTCGTCACCGAGGCGGCCCCCAAGCAAGGGCGCGACGGAGCGTTGTTCATCAAGCACCTCGACGACCTGCGCCGCAGGCTGCGACGCTACCGCAAGATCCACGTGATCTGCGACAACGCGGGGAGCCACACCAGCCTGGAGGTGATCCAGTACCTCTGGAAGCACGAGGGTCGAATCGAAGTCCATCTGCTCCCCGCATACTCCCCGGACCTGAACCCGATCGAGCGGGTATGGTGGCATTTGCACGAGAACATCACCCGGAATCATCGGTGCAAGGATCTGGAGGAATTATTGGATCGAGTCTTCACCTGGCTGGGACAGGCAAACCCTTTCCAGATCGAGGGTTCGGCTTACCCAAAAGCCAGGGCCGCCTGATCTACTTTCCCATTTGAAAGTTTCTATTTAGACATCGCGAAGTTCAATCGCGAGGCGATGATGAAACCCGCCGAGGGGCAAGCGTTTTTGACTGAGCTGTACAACTCTGGTGCCCAATTCAAGGGCGTGAATATCGGCGATAAGGAATTCGACCAGTACTCTAAGCAGCTCGCACAACTCGCCATCGCCAAGGGCATGAGCCCGGCCGAGACGGGGAACCTTGGAGGGACCGTCCTCGGCCTTCAGGACTTCTCGAAGTTCGGTGACAATGCCTCTGAGAAGGCCCTCGGGAAAGCTAACAGTGCGGTGTCGATCATGGGTCGCGGCAAGGGCCGGAACGCCACGTTGCTCAGTCAGTTCAGCATGCTTTCAAGTTCGGCTATGAACGAAGACGAAATGAAAGGCGTCTTCACTGACTCGGATGAGGTTGCCACCGTCATCTCAGTCATGGCCGAGAAGCATGACGCCCAGGCGGCCGAGCTTGCGAAGATGGCAATCCGTGGTCTTCGCGGGTTCGACAAGGAGCAGGGCGATCTTCTGAAGAAAGCCGGTATCACCGCCCAGACGAAATTCGTTGACGCTATCAAACAGCTGGCCCCCGTCGTCGAGAAGGAGGCGAAGGAGCGGAACGTCAAGGTCGAGGATGTCCTGGCCAGCCACTTCACAGAGCACGGTGCGGTTGACGCCTTGGGTGTGGCGATCAACAAGGGCGTCAGTGGCGGTGTTTTCGCCGACCGTGAAGCGTTCGCCAAGACGGTCCAAGGCCCAGAGCCGGCCCTCAAGGACATCGAGGATCTAATGGCAAGTCCTCGAGGCGTCATGCGCCAGGCGGAAGCCGACATGGTTCTCGCCAGCCTCGAGCGCGGACAGGAGAACGATTCCTTCGAGATCGTTCGCCGCCAGGCGGCCGCCAAGTTGATGCGAGACAAGCAGCTCGACACGACCGAAAAGAATCTCGACGACTTCATCGTCAACAAGGCATCGTTCGGGATGCTCGGCGACGCAACGCAACGTCGGATCGACCAGCAGGCCCTGAAAACCATCATCGACCGCGCACCAGCGGGGGCCCTGAGCCAGGATGACGTCAAGGGTCGGCTTATGATCACTCCGGAGCAGGTCGAGGGGTACGGCGCGGACCTGATGGAGAAGATCCGCAAAGCCAAAGGCGACCCGCTCCGCGACGTGGGCCGGCCGAACCTACCTCAAGACATGGTGCCACTGACCGCACCGATCGAGGGGGCGTGGAACGACCCGGCCGGACAGCTGGGGGGCGGACAAATCGCTTCGTTCGGCTGGCAGAGCGCCCTGACCGCGAGCGTCGTGGGAGCGGTGCCGGCGGATCAGCCAAAGGCGTCGGCATCGGCTGCGACTGAAGGCAGAGCAGAGTCAATCCTGACAGCGATGCTTGAAGAACTGAGGAAGATGAACGAGGCAAATTCGAAGGGCAGGGAGATCCGGCCGATCCAGGCTCGACCGTATGTCCAGACCCGATGACCCTGTCACGCTGCGATCGGCCTGCACGACGCTGACAGCCCGGCCAGCGACAGAGCAGCGACGATCGCGGCATCCTGCGCCCCCAGGCACGCCGCGATAGCTCCGAACAGCAGGACGAAGTAGAGGAACATGCGGAGTATCCGGCGCTCGATCTCAGCATTCACGAGTGTCTTCGCTTGATCTGTTTCAGACGCCATCGCATGTCCTCGCCGTGTGTCGAACTGGCCACGGCCCATCAGACCACACGACCGCCTTCGAGGGAATCCCATGGCCGACGATGCCGAACTGCTCAGCATTCCGGATAAGCAGGCCGTCGAGCCGGTATTGCTCTGGAAGATCTATAGATACCGCGACGACCGGGGGAACCTGATCGAGCTCGAGGTCACCCCGGACTTGAAACGGGCCCTCGAGACGATCGATCAAGCTTTCCGCCGACGGGAGCAACTGCGGCGAGAGGGGCGATGGTCCACGAAAGAGGTCAACGAGGCGATCTTGGCCGGATCCCCTCGAGGGCCGGCCCGTTTCGATCTTGATGAGATGGCCGATGATCCCGCGCACCGGACCCAGCTCTGGGTGGGCGCCAACGCCTGGGAAGGCCCTCGAATGGGATTCACCCGGTTCCTTGGCGAGTCGGTGATTTGGAACGGCCCTCCCCAACGCCTGGCCGACGGCAGGTGTCCGTTCTGCCTGGGGAGGGAGCTCGAGACTCACGAGTGTTGTCTTGGCCCATGCCACAGGACGGGCAAGGATATTTTGATTCCGTCTGTGACGCGTGCTGACATGGCCAAGCGGAAGCCGAAGCAGGCGCCGCCGGCTGACGAGGTGTCCGTGACACTCTCGGTGAAGTGCAAGGCCAACGCCAAGCGGAAGGCGAAGTCGCTGAAGGGCGGCGCGGGTTCGACGGATCGGAGACGGCGAAAGGTCAGCGCATTGAGGAGGGAGCCGGGTTCGTACCCCCGGCCCCCTCACGTCTGCAATGCGGTAGGCACGGTATCCTAACGCAATGTCATGATTTATCGTGTTAGATATGGGGATTGATTGAACGTGGCCGCGAAGTCTTCGCACTCCTTTTCAGGGAATCCCTTTGGGTACCAAAAGTAGTGCATCATGCAGTAGGTCTGTTTAATGTCCGGGCTCCACGTCGGGCTTCCCGCCAGCTTGACATACACTCGGATTACGAATTTCCCATAGTGTGCGCGATGTCTCCTCTCAACTTCCTTGACCTGAGCTTGCGCCATGTGTCGTACGAGGAGGTCCGCAATCGGGACGGCGAGGATTTGCCCTGACCTCGGTCTATTGACGATCGGATACTCCTTGGACATGATGCGGTTCACCGCCCAAGGCGTTTTTTTTGAGTCCGCCTCAGTAATACACTTCGACATGTCAACAGCAATCACGAAGGCCAGTGGATCCGGACTTGGGCTCACCTCAATGCGGATTGATTCCAGGGGCTGATCGTCCATCATCTCGATGCAGGCCGTTGGGTTCAGGCGAATCATGTCATCCAGATCGTCGAGCCCGATCATCGGCACTTTGTAGATGCTTGGCTTGGCGAGCGATCGACCAATCTGATCGTCGGCGAAATCGAGCCGGAGGAGTCGTATCTGGGCTTTGTCGTAGCCGAGTTGTCGTGACACCGACTTCGTACCCAAGTTGTTGCTGACGATCGCGACGCCCAACGAGATCACTCCTATGCCGCCGCCTATGACGGTCCAGAATTCCCAGTTAATTGTCATTTGCTTTATCATTTTGAGCATTGCTGACACGCATCCCCATTGGTTTCTGGACTAATTTGATCCTGGAGCCCACGACTTCGGGATTATTCGTTTGTTCAGCTGAATTATTTCGTTAGTCTGTGGGTCGCGGCGACCGTTACCCTTGTGCATCCCTGCCGACGTCGACCCTCTCCATCCCCTCGATCGTCTCGCCTTTCCACAAGGCGTGACACAATCCGCTGCGCTATCGCGTCACAGGGCCGCATGGGTGACTGGGCAGGATTCTAAATGACGGGAAAAACGGCATTTAGAACTTTGATACGTCTGGCAT
This sequence comes from Singulisphaera acidiphila DSM 18658, assembly GCF_000242455.2. Taxonomy (GTDB): domain Bacteria; phylum Planctomycetota; class Planctomycetia; order Isosphaerales; family Isosphaeraceae; genus Singulisphaera; species Singulisphaera acidiphila. The sequence continues at coordinate 16,865 of NC_019894.1, read as the reverse complement.
TGTCATGATGACAATACCAGGCCCGAGAGGCAGGCGTGGCGGCCTTAATGTGCGCCCGGCGCACATTTGAAATACGGGGAGAGCCCGTGTTTAACCTGCCCGTGAGGCATGTCATAATCTCGCCAAGAACGAGGTTATAAAGGGCCTGCGGGGCTGTTCATCATTTACTGGCGCCGGCAAAGTGATCGAGCAGGGGTGTTGACTGAGTCAACACCCTTCCGAGGGTATCGCTTCAATCGAGATCCTTTGCCCGCGACATCATTTGAAATGATACCTGTCGGGCAGGTCCACCATCAGCAGGTCGACGACCTTGCCTTGAACTTCTCAAGCTCCGACGGCTCAAAACGGAGGACTCGGCCGGCCCGGACCGCCTTGAGCTTACCGCTTGCCACCCATCGGTTGACGGTCCGCCAACTCACTCCCATGAGATCGGCGACCTGGATCTTAGTGAGGAGACGACTCGCCGCGGCGACTTCTGTCTTGCGTCGGGTGAGGGCCTCGCCCTGGGGGGCTCGCTTCTTTTTTTGTTCGCCGACCATGCCCCGACGCCTCCAATTGGACAAATCTCAGGCTAGGAGACGCAATGGCCTCAGCCCGTGGTTGCGGTACCGGTCGAGCTCGTCGCGATGAATTTCCCAGTCCTTCGTAACCCCGCGGCCTTGATCGCGCTTCGCGGCCTTGATTCGGCCAAGCCGGCACCAGTCCCGGACGGTGGACGGACGGCGGCCAAGGAGTTCGGCGAACTCGCCCACGGAGTACCACTCCTTGTGGCGATCGACCGCCGCGGTCTCGAGCCGGGTCCGGATCTCGGTCAAGCCCGCGTCAATAAGACTGACCGCCGACTTCAGGAGCCGAGTCACCTCGGCGAGTTGGCTGGCCAGGGCCTCTAGTTGACCTTCGATCGTGTGTATGGGGTACTCGAGCTTGCTCATCCCTGGCGTTCTCCTCGGGGAGACTTCGTTGCCTTATTCTCCCTTGCCTGGGGATCCAGCGCATCTTCTGCCGCCCATGCAGCAAGCAATTTCTCGCCGTCGAGATGCTTGAGCACGATAGGGGACCGAGCACTATCTCCACATGGCTGGCGAGGTATCACACCTTGAGCAGTCCATGTTTCGCGCAACTGTTCGGTGTCCAAAACCTTGAACACCGAGGGGCCGCTCGGCTTCCTCGAGGAGCGGGCGGCCTTTTCTTTCACGGCCAGACCGACGCGGCGCGACGAGAGGAACGCGTCGAGGTCGGCGCGGAGGATCCGGATCCCCGCCCCGTTGGCGCCGACTCGGACGTGAGGGATCTGGCCCGTACGGCACAGGGCGTAAACATTCGCGAGCGAGATTTCAAGCTCTTTGGCCACATCCTTGACCGTCATCGAAATGAGCCTCCGTACCCAGTCGAGTCCTGGCGTTTAGGGGAAGAGTCAAAGCCCTCGGCCTTATCGCCTCTCATCCAGGTCCTACACGACAACGTCTGTCATCGTCAGTTTCCGGGAATCGATGATACTATTGAGCAACCATATTCTAGACGCAGCACAATCAATTTTATAATCTTAGATGCAACGGCCAGTGAAATTATGAACAGAGAGCCGGGAACGATCGAGCGACCCTATCCGGCGCAAGCGACAAACTGTAGGGCAACGCCGTGGGATGGAAGACAAGACGCAACGGGCGGAAATATTACTATCGGTCGATCCGCAAGGGCACCCAGGTGCGGTCACGTTACGAAGGAGGCGGACCCTCGGGAGGCTCGGCCTCCGCGTGCTCATCGAGACGGACTGTCCACTTATCGGCTATTGCCGGGCAGTGGAGGCGGTGTTCAGGGCGAGCCTGACCGCGGCGGGGTATCACCAGCATGCAAGAGGAGAGTGGAGGATGGGTCGAGCGACCGCGACCGAAATGCAACCAATTGATGTTACCTCGACCGCGACTCCCGTGCGCAAGCCTCGAGAATTCACGACGGCTGAAGTGAACGCGATCATCCGTCTCGCCGAGGCGGGCGACCGGACCGCCCTGCCCGACATCCGGGCGATACTCAGCGGACCACGGCGGAAATACTTCATGGAGGCGGTTGGCAACCCCGGATGGGCGCTCCGCAGCCATATCATTCAATCCCTTTCCGGGCCGAACCTCCTTGGCCAGGAGGTGATGAAGGCCACGATCTCCGACCTCGAGCAGGAGCTGACCCCGCCCGACGCCACGCCCCTGGAGCGGTTGCTCGTCGAGCGGGCCGTCGCCTGCTGGCTGGCCATCCACGACGCCGAGAAGGTCGAGATGGACGGCCGGGGCAAGGACATCTCCGCCCAGATGCGCGAGCTCCAGCAACGCCGGATTGACCGGGCTCACAATCGCTTCCTCTCGGCCCTGAAGGCGCTCGGCACCGCTCAGCGACTCAAGGGCGGATCGACGACCGTCAGTATGAGCCGGACGGATAAGCTGACGGTGAAATCGGAGTAGGCTCGCCCGCCGCCGTCCTCCTGGAGTCAGAACCTGGGTGGTCGATGCACGGGAGTTGGGCGAAGCCAGGTCGGACCCCGCTTGGGCACAGCCCACCCGATGGCGTGCCTCACCAGCAGCGAAATCGATCGATTCCCAGTAATAGCGTTGATTTTGTAGTCAACTCTGTATACAGTAAAGTGCACGGATTAGTGGTGAGCGTTTGCGCGACAACGTTCATCGCGTCCGTGGAGGAGAATTCTTGAGTCCTGCAGCTTGGAGATGGCGCGATGACCGCGCTTCACAAGGCCCCGGGTCGACCCGCGATGAAGCGAAGTACCTGGAGCCAGGAATTAAAGACTCATGGAAATGTCGTTGACTGTTCGTATTAGTCGTTCCGCCCATGCGACCCTCCGCGCTCTATCGGAAGAGGTTGACGAGCCGATGACTGAAGTCCTCGACAAGGCAATCCAGGAATACAGACGAAAGCGATTCCTGGAGGGCCTTAACGCTGACTTTGCAGCCTTGCGAGAGAATGCGGAGGCTTGGGCGGAGGAACAACAAGAGCGAGAAGCGTGGGACGCCACGCTTGCCGATGGCCTGGACTGACAACCCATGAATCCCACACCGATGCGGGGCGAAATCTGGATGGTGGATCTCGATCCGACGAAGGGCCGCGAACAGGCAGGCCGACGACCTGCCCTGGTCATCTCGGTTGACCCGTTCAACCAGGGACCTGCCCAACTTGTGGTTGTGATCCCGATTTCCAGTACGGACAGGAAAGTCCGTTCTCACGTTCCAATCGCCCCGCCCGAAGGCGGACTCGACGCCAAGAGCTTCGTAATGTGCGAAGCAATGCGTTCGATCTCCAAGGAACGGCTTGCCCAGAGATGGGGCGCCGTCTCGTCGAGTACTCTTGCAGGCGTGGAGGAACGCCTTCGTTTCTTGTTGGGGCTCTGATTCACGACCGGCTGCCCGCGGAGTCGCGCGGGCGGCCGGCTATCTCCTTCAAGCGGTCACTGCTTCTCTCTCGTCCGCGCTCGCTAGCTCGAGACCGAAATACCGCAGGCCATCCTCGATGCAAGCAATGGCCACCGACCCGATGCCTTCGAGTTCGATGAGTTCCTCGACTGTCCATTCCAAGAGATCACCGACTGTCTTGATGCCTGCATCTTCCAACGCGTCCGGGAGCCTTCTCGGTTCGTTTCTGAGGACAACGTCATATGACATGGTGAACAATTGGTGGTCCGGTGATGGACCGGTCGCCGGCCGGGCAAGCTTCATGCCGTGGGATCGCTCCAGGGCCAGCTCGACCGCATACAATCCCCTCAGCCCAACCCCTTCGAGCACTATCAGTTCTTCGGGAGCGTAGGCCAGGAGATCGCCAATGGTCATGATCCCGGCTTTCTCGAACGCGGCACACTCTCGATCAGGCAGTTCATGGATTGCCCCGCGGATCGACCATCCAAAGATGGGTTCCTCAGGTGCGACGGTTCCTTCCAAGTAGGCGATGGCACCCTGTGCGTTGGCAATGCGAGAATCCTCACGCAGCCGTTCTCGCAAATACTCGATGTCAGAGCCGCATTGCCTGGTATTCTCGGCTTCCAGGGCGAGCAACCCCTTGAGGGCTGCCAGGACTTTCGGCGCCGCCAGGCCGGCACGGATGGCCATTTCTACTTCTCTGGATCCCTGCGTTTCCATCACGAGACCTCTCCTTCTTCCATGAATGCTTCGGAACGATTCATTCGCCTGGCTGTATCCCCCGCTCGAGCAGACCCCTCAGGATCCATCCACCCGGGCCGGCAGGTCCCGGCGACGCACCTCGGCTAAAAGTTGGTCATCGGAGACTGTTGCGAGGGCGAGCATTTGGGACGCCAGTTCTCCGAACGATGCGACATTCGCGGCAGACGTGCTCCGATCCAATCGGGCCGATTCTTCGTGTGTACAGGGGCGAGTGGCCCAATTCCGGAACGATGTGATGTGCGATTCGGTCGGTTCGTTCTGGGCCTGACCGTCCGAAAGATCGAAGAGCCGATGGGTAACTCTCAGACCAGCCAGCCTCGTGATCTCACGGGCAAAGCGGCCCAGCCGGTTGGTGTAGGCTCTCCCCTCCACAATCTGAAGCCTACCGACACTTTGGGAAGCATCCGGAGCCATCGGGGCTACCGTCTTGCGGCCAAAATCATTCTGGATGATCTCGGCGATCTCCTCGGCCGTGCATTCCCGAACGATCCATCGTTGGAAGCTGCCGCGAACGTTGTTTTTGAAACCATAGGGGACCGTACCACCTCGGAAAGCATGCTCAAAGAAGCTGACGGTCGGGCCGAAGATATCGAGGATTTCTCGGACATAGAGGTCGTGATTGCCGGCATAAAAACCGCCTGCTTCGATTTTCATCATCCTCATCTCCTTGTCCGTCGACTTGGACTCAAGCTGCTTCCTGCTCCTTTGGCTCAAGTTCAGCCCGAAGCATGGCCGCCACCTCTTCGACCATCGCCAGCATGGCCTCAGCGCCGACCTTCTTCGGCTCGAGGACGACCTTCCCCCCGCCGACCCGGAACGTGCGTGGCCGTGGCGGACCAGCCTTGGCGACCCCCCTGCCCTTCTTCGGGGCCTTGGCGACCTGACGGACCCGTTCGACGGTTTCGGCTCGGCTCAGGCCATCCTGGACGACGAGGGCGGCAACCTCGCGCTGTTGCTCGGGGTCCTCGAGCTTGCTCACCTCGTACGCCGTCGCCGGAGGGAGGGCTCCCTCCTCGACCTGGGCCTGGACGGCCGCGGGGAGTTCGAGCAGGGCCAGCGCCCGAGTCACCCCGGTGTGGTCGATCGCCAACTCCCGCGCGACCTGCCGGGCCGACCAGCCGTTGAGCTCCATGAGAGAACGATAGGCTTTGGCCTGCTCGATCGGCTTGAGATCTTCCCGGATCAGGTTCTCGACCAGTTGGATCGCGAGCATCTCACCTGGGGCGAGGACCCCATCCTGGATCACGCAGGTCATCGTCTTGAGCTCCGCTCGCACCGCAGCCCGCCAGCGGCGTTCTCCCGCGACCACGACATAGGTCCCCTGCCCTTCATCCCAGCGGACCCGGATTGGCTGAAGTTGGCCGCGGGTCTTGAGCGATTCGGCGAGGTGGTCCAGCGCGGTTTCGTCGAACTCCTCGCGCGGCTGGTCGGGGTCGGGCTGGATCCGGTCGACCGGGATCTCGGCGGTGTCTTTCGCCTTGAGCACCCCTTGCAGTCGCGCCGGGACACCGCCGAAAGCCGGGGCTGTTGCACGGTGCACCGAGGGGGACTGACGACCAGCTCCCATCGACTCGCCGACGTTCGTCCCAGCGCCGCGCATCATCTCTTCGAGCTTGCCCATTTCAGGCGGCCTCCTCTTGCGTTGCACCGTGCACCACCAGGCGGGACTCGACTTCTTCGGCCAGCGCCTTGATCGCTTTGGCCGCCGCCGAGCGAGGCTTGTACATTGCCACCGGCTTGCGGTACGCGATCGCTTCGGGATAGTCGGCCGCGTGGGGAATGACCGCGGTGAAGACGTCGTCGCCGTAGAGCTCCCGAAGCTGCTTGGCGTACATCTGGTGGATCGTCTTCCGCGCGTTGAACATCGTGATCAAGTAACCGAGTAGTCGTAGTGACGGATTCGGTCCGGCGGTCACCATTCCCACCGAATCCTGGACGTCCATGATCCCCTGGGCGCCGTAGTCCTCGGCCTGGAGCGGGACGACCAGCGAGTCGCTCGCGATCAGAGACGCCCACGAACACAAGCAGAGGTTCGGGGGACAGTCGATCAACACGAAGTCATAGCCGTCGCGGATCGGCTCGAGGAATTCCCGCAGGCAATTCTGAGCCTCGTACGGGGCTTCGTACGGCCGGGGCAGGTTCCAGTCATTGACGGCTCGGGAGCCGGCCACCAGGTCGATGCCGGTGATGCCGGACGGACGTATGACCTGTTCAGGGAAGACGTCCCCAGAGTAGACAGAGGCTAGCGTTTCCGAGGGGTCGAGCGCCCGGGTTGTCGTCGGTCCCCAGAGGCCCTGAGAGAGGGAGCTCTGGGGATCGTTGTCGAGCAAGAGGACGCGCCGGCCCATCTGGGCGAGTGTCCCGGCGAGGTGGTGGCAGGTCGACGTCTTGCCCACCCCTCCCTTTTGGTTCAAGAGCGTGATTACGGCCAAGGGTCCCTCCCTGTAAATCGGCGGTGGTGCACCGTGCAACAAGGTTGCTTATCGGCGAGCCGGTGCACAGTGCAACAGGAAGAATGGGGCAGCGGCGAATGGGCAGAGCAGGGAGCCAACAGCAAGAGTCAGGTGCGTCAGCGATTTGGCGCGGCTCGCACCTTCTCGGGCGTCCCCAGGTTGACGCCAAAATTGAGCGGGCTCGGATTCGATTTTGCCGTGGGTTGCCACGTCAGGCCAAAGGAGCAGTTGTTGGTGCGATAACCGTTGTCTTTGACTGCCGATGCGAAGTGCGATTCGCCGACGAGCTTCGCCGAACATGAGACCGAGCACGCCGTCCAATACGATTGGTCGATTCCCCGAGGAATTTTGATCCCTTTCGCATGCTTGATAACCTCGGGAAGGATATCAAGGGAAGCCGTACTTCCTGGCTGGAGTATCTCGCTGAACTCGTGCGTGAATTGGGTCGGGGGAATTGTTTGGTTGTAGGCACCATTGCCGCCCCATGCGATATCCATCGAGATCTCGAGCCGGACGCCTTGGATCGACTCCGAGCCGTCGTTGTGGATCAGCACGGGCACGGTCCCGGGGTCACTGGGAGCTCCGTCAACTATCAGCACGTGATTTGTTTTGCAGTTAACGTGAAAATAAGGGAGTACGCGACCCGTTGAACGCTCGTATGACTGCTTGGCGATATGATTTGCTTCCCAGGAGCTCACTAGCGAGATCGCCGAAACGACGAATGACGCTACCGCCAGCAACGCCGGCCCATCTTCTTTCGACATGTCGGATTCTCCTGTAAACGTCATTGGTCGCTCAAGCATTGAGTGAACTTTTCTGTGAACCGATCCTATCCAATCGTTCACTTGGTTGCCACGCTTGTTATCGCGTTGCAGCAACGAGGCAACTTGATGGGAAAGAGAACGGGTCACCCTCATTACCGATGAGGGCGGCCCGTATATGTTTGGAGGGTAGGGCAGGGGAGACGGACTTGCCTTCGCTTGCTCAACGCGGGTCGGATCGGTCAAGCAGGAAGACATTGGCGAGCTCCATGGCCAGAGGAACTCGAATCACTCGCGCCGTTGGCTCCCTTTCCTTGCCATGGGGCCTGGAAGGTAACGCTCTCGTCGGATCGTTGCCAGACCAGACGAGGGGAGGGGCGCAACAGGGACTCAGGAGGGCGCCTTCAGGGCGCCCGCAATCATGGATGAGCAGTGGGTCAAGTCGCGGCTTTGGGCCAGATTCGCCTCATCTTGCCATCACCCGAAACGCGATAGCGGGCCAGGTCGCGGTCACCGCTCCGGATGTAGATCGTGCTGTCGATCAGTTCGCATGTCACGCGGCTCGGTTGCACCGCGGTCCGTCCGGCGCGTTCGTGCCACCGGAAGTACAGGCCCACTGCTCGGTCGATCGCTTCGCTTGCGTCAAGCCGTGCCGCGCCCTGAGTCGCCGGTAGCGCGATCAGTTGGTCACCCTCGCCGACCGGGAGTTCGATCACGGCGCGCTCCGGGTACTCGACCAGCAAGCCCTTGACCATCGCGTCGAGTCGCTTCAAATCTTCGAAGGAAAGGTTGTGCAGGCGGTCCCCCATCGCGTCCAGGTTGCTCTCGACGTCACTGCGGATCGAGTTAGCTCGCCCTTCGTCCGTCGGCTCGCACAGTCGCGTGCCGTTCGGGCTTGACCTGACCACGCCATTCTAGACGATCTCGACCTCGCGGCCGTCGTCGGGCCAGAATGGCAATTCGTGGCCTGTCACTCGGATCATGCCGTCTTCTTCTATGGCTTCAACGTGCTCCGAGTATTTGCACTGGCCACCCAGAGATTGCCAGGTGACCCCGACCTCGTCGCCGGGCTTGAGTGATTTGACGTCCAAGGCCATGGGTCGGAGTCCTCGGTTGAGGTGAGGTGTCAGGATGCGCCTCTCTCCAGTTCGATTCGCTCGGCTTCGGCGAGAAGCAAGCCCGCGATCGCCTGGGAGTCCCGAATGTCGTCCGATTCGATGCGACGCACGATCGCCTGTACCGCGGCCGCAGGCTCGTGACCAGCCTCGTCGCGCCAGAACTGCATGAACCCGGCAAGGGTTGCCGCGTCCCATCCATCGTCCGCGGCGGCCTCGCTCATCCATCGCAGTTCCATCGAACCGTTCGACCATGCACCGATGCCCTTGACGCGAACCACGCCGTTGCCGTCGAGCGTGAAGTCTTCGCCCAGCTGTTCGAGGAAGGCCGGCCCAAACTTCCTGACACCGTCCTGAGCGAACCGCTGCGACTCTTCCAGTGCCTCATCTGCCGATCGCCCGCGCTCCATCGCCTTTTTAAGGCCGGCGGCAGCACTGCGATATTGTCTGTTGCTCATGCCGATTGTCCTCCGCAAGGGGCAAAAAAGGAGAAGCCCCGGGCAGAGCCGGGGCTTGCAGGGGAGAGGAGTCAGGACGCCAGTGCGTCCGCAAGGGCCTTCTCGACGACCGCAAACCATCGCTCTTGCTCACGCTGGTTCGACCGGTCGACGCCGCACCTGACAAGGGTCTCGTGAAAGACACCGGCCATCGTCGGCGTCTTCCCGGGCCCGTCGCCCAGGTCGTCTTCCAGGACAAAGGGGCCGTCGCCCTCCAAGGCGTTCTTGATCGCGTCCCTGACCATGGCTGCGATCGTCTCGTCATCGACGTCCAGACGGCCGGCGGACGCGCGGTAGCCGGCCACGATCATGTGCGTCGAGTCGGCCAGCATGGCGGCAAGGTCGCCCTCGGGATCATCGGGCTTCAATGATTCGCGCATCTCGTCCTCGGTCTTTCCCTTGATGCGCAAGACTTCATCGATCCGCTGGTCGTCGATCACGCATTTCAGCATCCGCGCCAACTGGTTTACCGTGTCGATCAGGAAACGGATCTTGTGTGAGTCGGCGCCGTCGCCCAGGTTGGCGATCTTTTCGGTCCTGGACACCAAACGCTCCACGATCTCGCCAGTCTCCAAGAGGCGATCATGCCGGTTGGGAATGCCGGAGATGTCGGGGAGCTCGGGCAGGTCGTCGAAGTCGAAGATATCGGCCATCGGCAGGGGTCCTTGGGTGGGGCAGGAAGGGACGGAAAAGGAGGGCGCGGCCGGTTCACAACCGTACCGCGCCGATCGGGGATTCAGGTTTGCCGCTTCATGCCGACCGTCGAGAAGTCGGCGGCCTGGTCCGGCGGGACATACTTCGCGACCATGATGACGCACATGTCGTCCTTGGCGAAGCATCGCTCACATAGGCGGCATACCCCCTCGGGTCCGCTGTCTCCCGGGCGCCAGAGCCTGGCAATCGAGGTGACGACGAAGCCGGGGACGCGGATGTACGTGGGGACCGCGGCGAGCGGTCGGGGCGCGAGGTAGCGGGAAATCCGGTTGTTCATCGGTCGAACCCTTGGGGGCCGCGCGGGTGGGGTTGTCCGGTCTTGATGGGGTGCCAGGGCTGAGGCTCAACGAGCTGCTCCAGGGCTTCCCAGAACCGCTCGGCGTCATCGCCCTTGAGGCGGATCGTGTCCCCCGGCATCGAGGGGCGAGCGTCGAGGTTGATGATCCATCGACGCCCGAGGCGAACGAGGCGCATAGCCGGCCCTCCGGGTCAGGAGGGCTTCAAGCTCGACTCCCAGTCGCACACGCAGACCTTGCCCATCTCGATGACGGTGACGATCAGGTCGTCGCGATGGGTCAACGTCTCGCCCTGCTCGCCGCGACCTGGAGTGATCCATACCGTGTAGGCGCTGGTCTGGACTCCGATCGGGTCCCCATGCAGCTTGTACCTGTTAAACCCCTCGCCGATCTCCCCGAACACGAAGGCCGCTTCGAACACTGCCTCGATCAACTGCTCGCGGGCGCTGTCCTGCCGGAAGGCGGCGTATTCGATGAGGGGCTTGGCGAGGGCTTCGGCGGCCTTGCTTTCCTCTCGCAATCGCTCGTAATCCTCCCGTGAAATCAAGCCGGCCTCGGCGTCGTATGCCTGGAGGATGTGGGCATTGTCGGCGATCGCCTTGTCGTACGCTTCGGCCGCATCGTCGACGATCATGGCCGCCATGTACTTCGGGTACCAATCGAGGAGGGCCGCGGGGTCAGTGTCGCTGGTGAGCTTCGCGCGGCCGACCCGGACGATCCGCCGCTCGGGCTTTGTCGACTTGGCTTTGCCCTTCGCCTTGCGGGTCGGCTTGGCGATCGCCTCGACGGGATCGACGATGTTGAGCAGAGGGGACACGCGGTTGGTAACGTTGGCGTGGCCGTTCAGAGACTGTAAACTCGACATGAGCTTTCGTTCCTTCACACAGGGGACACGCGGTTGGTAACGTTGGCGTGGCCGTTCAGAGACTGTAAACTCGACATGAGCTTTCGTTCCTTCACACAGGGGACACGGGGGCAACCGAGGCCGGATGGAGGCACGAACTCCGTCCGGCCTCACTTCGTTCTGGCGATGTGCCACATAGACACGTCGCCTCTCACGTCAGACGACCGGGGCACTGTCGACCCAGGCGACGACCTGCGACCACCGGGTCGCCAGTTCCGCGGCTTTATCGTAGGCCAACTGGGCGCTGAACGTCTCGTCGCAGCCGCTGCATGAGATGACACCCAGGTCATTCAGATCGAGCGTCAGGGTCGCGTCGGCGTCCGCACAGAACGGGCAAGTCACTCTCAGGCTTCGGGTCGTCTTGGCGGTGGCCATGATCGGGCTCCTTGTCTTCGGCGTCGCGGGGCGGAAGAGAGGGGGCAGGGGAGACACTCCCCGCCCCGATCGTGACTCAGAAGCAAAGACCCATGTCGACCCGGGCCAGGCCGATGGCGTCGGCCTCCATGGCGTCGTAGTGGCGGTCCTCCGAGGCGGCGAACTGCTCGATGTACCAAGCCTCGTCGGCGGTGGTGATGGGAGCGGTATATGTTGGGCGGGCGGCGAGAATGCCGACACCGAATCGGCCGGGGGCCTTAGGGGTGCGACGAGCCTCACGAACTGGGGTGAGCGTGCGAGAGAAAGAGCGGATGACTTGGGGCGTGGTTGCGGTTAGCATGGACATGGGAGACTCCTGCTTGATTCAGGCGTTTCCTGCGGGCCGGGCGGTGTTACAAGCACCGTTCCGGCCCATTTTCGTTTCAGTCGAGGCCAGCCCCCAACCGACAATTGAAATATACGCCGGTTTCACTTGGGTGTCAACCGGAAATCAAACACAAACTCGGTGTTTTCTTCGAGCCAATCGAATTCGGGTAGTCACCTCAGTTTGACCTTACGTCAGACCGGGGATACAATCGAGCAGGGCAAGGTACAACCCGATCAGGCTCGGAGGGGATGCGATGGGCGCGGTACTAGAAATGGCTGAACCGAAGAAGCGAGGCGGCCCACGTAGCGGCTCAGGCCGACCCAAGGGATCGGGGCCCGGGCGAATCAACACGACGTTCGCCGTGAAGGTGACACCGGAATACAAGACCTGGATGGGGTCCTTCGCTGAGCAACTCGGCGGAACCGAGGCCGACCTGTTTCGTGAGGCGATGAAACTGTTGGCGACCGACAGAGGGTTTCGTCTGCCGCCCCTACGGTAAGGACGCGTCTCTCATTAAGGAACGGCCGGCCTGAAACTGCTGGGCAACCACTTGTGTTACGCGCGGGGTTGGCGCGGATGACCCGAGGAGGAGTGGAATCCAAAGGGATAGACCTCATGAAGCGATATCGCACGATCACGGAGCAGCAGTCGTACAACCGGGTCTTACTCGCGCTCCACTGGCTCTCTGACGAAGATGCCCTGGCTTGCAATGAGTCAGATCTGGCGATCGCGGTAAACGCCGGCCGATCGGCCAGGACCGTCCGTCGCTATATCCGGCATCTCGAACAGGAGGAACGCGTTGCCGTTTTCTACTCGTCGCAGTGGCTGAGTGGACGGAGCATCGTCTTCCTCGACGACGAAGCAGAACTTGTGGATACCTGGATTATCAGTTACTACCTCCACCCCAAGACGTATCCGCAACTCAGCCCTCATTCAGTCTCGATCCGGGGCCGCGTCGAACATCTGATTGCCGAGCTCGCGTGATCGTGGCATATGACCAAACGGGCCGACGTCCTGGCCTTCTGAATCTGGACCGACTTGGCACGCAGATGCGAGAGATGTGAACCATGGGTAAGCGTCGGGTGTCGTCACCGAAGGGCCAAGGCAGAGAATGGGCCATCATGCTTCCGGTCTTCTCATTCTCCGAGATTCGGATGAGCGACCGGGCACGCGTAATGCTCTTGGTTCTCGAGGGCATGGCGAGGGAGCGTAGCTATTGCTGGCCAAGCAACGATCGGCTCGTCGAAATCACGGGCAAATGCCTTCGCTCGGTCCAGGACGCGTTAAACGATCTGGAGTCCCCTCAGGACCCCGCCGAGACAAGATGGATCAAGCGGGTATTCAGCGACCCCAAACGTCGCGAACGACGCGGGATTATCATGCTCCGTCGGATCGACCCAACGAAGCCGGCGGCCGACTCAGCCGAAGCCGTTGCCAAAGCGACTGCGGCCATTCTAGAGTGCGATAATCTGCATTCATTGCATGCAGAATCACACGCTCATAGCGTGCAGAAATCCGCATCAGAATTAATAAAGAACAAGAATAATAACAATTTGCGTTTGCAAGAAACGAGCAACTCCGTCGCTCACGAAATAACGTTACCTGTTGTTGGGTGGCCGGAGACGACAAGCGGCGAGGGTGACGTACGGGAAGAGGCCACGACGAGCGAAAGCAGGGACGCCTGCCAGGCCGACCTAGCAGAACAGCTCGCCAAACTGGTCGACCTCAATGGGAAGCCCGCTCGACAAGCAGTGATTCGGATCGCAACGAAGGTAGCCGAACTGCTCCTGGACGATCACAGCGTAAAGAAGCACTGCCAGCTTCTTTGGCGCGTGCAAAATGGCGAGCTCTCGCAAGAGACGTACATGCAGGCATTCGATGGGACGTACGGGAAGATCGCCAAGAACAAGATCGGCGTCCTGGGGTCGTATTTCATCAGGACGCTCGAGGCGATTGAGGCCAATCAGGCTCACGAGGAAGTCGAGAACGACTGTCAATCTGGTCGCGGAGCCGACCATTCGGCCTTGCCTCGATCGGCGACGAGAGACAGGGATGCGGCGACCATCTGATGTTGTTGGGAAAGCCCTCGGACATGACCGAGGGCCCCGGAGCGATCAGGCCCACCGACCGGCAGTCGTCATCTCCGGCTCCGGCAGTCCCCAGGCCGGCGCATGCTCGGTGTAGCCCTTGAGGATGTTCAGCCGCTCCTCGACCTGGTCCGGGCGGTCGGCCAAAACGACTCGAACGACCCGCGCCAGTTCGGCCAGAGTCATCCGTGGCTCTGGCTTAACGGCCGGCGTGCGCATCCAGTAGAAGCCCGAGATCCAATCAGGCCAGCCAGCGAAGGCGGGGGACCGGTCCCCTTCGGCTTCTACAGCCCTGGCCGGGTTCGTCGCGTTGAGCGCGGCCAGGTCGTCGGCGTGGCCTTACTGGGTCGATCCCCAGCAAGCGCGGCCCAGCCCAGCTCTGGCGGCTCGAGGTCCGCAAGATCGCGCTCGAGGGGCAGTGGATCTGCCGATTCCGGGAGTTCCTCCGGCTCGGGGACGCGGCCGAGGAAGCGTGAGACACCGCCCGTGAGACACCTTCCAGGTAGGGCGTCTTCCTGAAAACGTGGTTTGGGGGTTCGGCGTCTTCGCGTCGAGGGTCAGCTGTTTTCGGACATGATATTCCGAAATCGCGAGACGATCGCCTGGAAATCCTATCCCGTAAAGCCGTTATCTAGGGGCATGGGTTGGTTCGTATTGGTGGAATTCTTCCGCTTGGCTTCGACTCTTGTGGAAAGCTTTGACTTAGGGTACACCAGCAAGAAGTCGAGCACGCACGTTCATGTGAACTTGGGAGCATTATCTTCCTGGCATGATCTCGTGAGGAGAATGGGACGGCCACCCCGATAATCCAATGTTGGACGAGACAATTTCAGGGGATTCGTCACCAGCTTCTTCGCTCAATCGCCGATGAGTTGACGACGAACGATACGAGCAAGCCGGCAAGGCCCAAATAACCGGAGAACCAGTACAGAACGATTGTGGGTGAAATGGCTTCCCGCGTCGAGGCTCTCGAGGAACTCAAAGTGGCCCCATGGCGATGAAAGTGACCGGGATATTAGGGACTCGGTGCGAGCGAATGGCGCAGGAACCAAGGATCACGATTAGACCACCTTTGTTCATTACGGTGCGTTGCTGCTGGGGGACTAGAAAGACTTTGTTAGAATGGGTTCAGAGCATCTAGGCAATAAATGAGGGCTCGTGTGTTCATCCCGTGTGTTCATACCACACGGCACACGGCCCTCAAGACGATCGTCATTCCCGCTGAGTTGACACCAGAGGAGAGATCAATCGTGCAGCGCAAGTCTGATAGACGTTCAAGCCCGTGTCAAGGGCATCGTAAGTGGCTGCGCGCCTACCTGGAGGGGTTGCGAGTCAGTGCCGTCGCCCATTTGAATCACTGTGACGCAGCGACTCGTCGCGCTGCGCTCATGGCATGCGTTTCCATGACAACACTCTTCGTGATGCTCGGACCGTTGAAGGTGACACTCCATGAGCTAGCGACCAGAACAGCCTTTGTTGTCTGGCAGGTATCCACGGTCAGGGCCATTAATCAGGGTCGTGGAGGGAAACCATAGGCGAGCCATCGTAAGTCTGGCCAGCGGCACCGATGCTTGTATACCGGCCGCCAGGGGTTAGGCGGGATGCTCTGCGGCCGGCCAGGCGTGGTGTGCACCTTACTTCATAGAGAGGCGGTTGTATACGAGCTCAGTATGACCCCGTCAGCCAGGCCAGTCGAATCACTTATCGTGACAGGCCCTGGCGTCTCACTACTCAGAAGAGCGGACCGTGGAGGACATTGCCGAGGCCCTCATTACGTTGAACCGAGCCGGCTGGTCGATCGGAATGCCGCGTTCATCGCCGCATCGGGCGAGCGGGTCTGTGTCGTCTCGGGCCGCAATGGCGAGAATCTGATCCGGGCCAAGGGAACCACTCAGACTAAGGCGTGACACCGGGACGTCGAGCAGGCCCGGGAGTTGGACTCGCCAGCGGCTCACCCGGGATATCATGGCAAAGAAGTCCCTCGGCAAAGCGTCCTCGTTCGCAAAACGCGAATGGCGATCTTGACAATTCGCGTCTTGCGAAGCACAATGGAACGCGGCAAGAGGACATTCAGTCTCTCGCCCGCCGGTCCGCCCACCGAGAGACGGGGAATTTAAGCCTCGCTCGGCACTGGTGACAGGGATCGTCAGTCCTTGTCACTCATCGCGTCGCATCAACTAGCAGGGATTACACCCCACGGTTCAGCACGAGGATACTCGCATGTTAAACGCAAAACAGACACGCATACATTTGAGGCCACCTGATCATGCACGTCATTTCCGAGAAGCCACTTCGTGACTTCGGAGCCATCCATTCAGATGCGAGAAAGGAGCTTCAAGCTTGGTTCCGGAACGCATCGAATAACGATTGGACGAAGTTTGCAGGCGTCCGCGAGGTCTATACGGACGCCGACCAGGTTGGCAAATTCACGGTCTTCAATATCTGCCGCAACAAGTACCGTCTTATCGTTTCCATCCATTACAACCGAGGAAAACTGTACGTCCGCCATGTCTTGACCCATGCCGAATACAACCTGGGAACCTGGAAACAAGAGGAGCAACCCAAAGCGAAACATCCAGAAAAGGAACGTCCTGCCAAGGACAAACCAAGCCATGAAAAAAAAGCTTCAACTCGCCGCAAGCGGCGCTAAAGTCACAGACCGCTACCTCGAACTGGTCCTTCGGTTCCCGCTTCGACCAATCCGTTCGGAGGATGAACTCACGAACGCAATCTCGGTACTCAATTCCCTGATTGATCAGGAGGAGTTGAGCACCGACGAGGATGATTACCTCGAAGTCCTGGGGGACCTAATCTCGAAATACGAAACCGAGCATCACCCTAGGCCGCCGGTTACCGATGGGGAAATGCTCCGCCATCTGATCGACGCCAAGGGGACGACCCAAGCCGCGGTGGCCACCGAGACCGGCATCGCGGTCTCCACCGTCTCCGAGATCCTCTCCGGGAAACGAGGCCTCAACCGACGGCACATCGAGACCCTGTCGCGTCACTTCCACGTCAGCCCGGCGGTCTTCATCGGCTCCTGAGCCGATGACTCGCCGGGGTGTCTACTCCGAGCGGCGGTTGACGGTCGCCTCGATCGAACCAAGCAACCGCATGGGCTCCTGGA
>NC_019893.1 GCF_000242455.2 Singulisphaera acidiphila DSM 18658 | reverse complement strand
AGAGATGGCCATGCGTTCGGAACGGTCCGAAGTCAAGACCAAAGAGGGTCACGATCAGGCCCTGGTTGGGTTGCGCCGGGAATCCGCTCGGAAGTCGGCGGCTCGCCGGCTTACCCTTGAGCACTTGGAAGAGCGGACCCTGTTGGCCACTCTGCCGCAACCGCTCGTGCCACTTACGGCCACGCCGATCCGAACGGGGCTGCGGGGCAACGCCAGCACGCCGTCGATCGCCATCGACAAGAACAATCCGCAGAAGCTGGTCGCGACCTATACGATCAACGATCCCGCACAGGCCGGTGACACGAAGGTCTGGGTTGAAGCGGCCTATTCGAACAACGGTGGCCAATCGTGGTCTCAGCTCAGTGGGCTTGGCCTCGGATCGGTCCAGATCGATCCGACCACACAGAATCCGCTGAGGACATACGCCCAGGTCACCAACGCCAGCGTGGCCTTCGACCGCAACGACAACGTTTACATCCTCGACTCGCATAACCAGGGGAACACCGGCCCGAACACTCCCAACGCGCTGGTGCTTTACAAGTATAACTTCTCGGGAAATTCGCCCTCGCAGGTCGCTCTAGGCTCGTCGGGTTTTGGCAAGGTTGTCTACCAGTCGACCCAGGACATGGCGCTAACGCCGATGCTGGCGGTGGACGACAACCTCACAAGCTATGTGGATACCAATTACCTCGGCCAGTCCTACGTCCAGAACGATCCCTACGTCAATAACGTTTACATCGCCTGGGCCACGAACGACCAACCCCACCAGAACGCGGTCAATTTCAACCCGAACCGGATCCTGATGGTCGCGTCGTCCGACGGCGGGGCCAACTTCTCAGGCCCGGTCGTCCTCAACAACAACGGCAACAGCGGTGGTGGCGGTACGCAGCGCGCCACGACCCCGCAACTCTCGATCAGCCAGGGTCGGCCGGCGAATCCGGCGCTCTATGGACCGGGCGACACGGGAGTTCCCGGGGGGCAGGTATCGATCATCTATGATGACTTCAACAGCGGGAACTCAGGCAGTCCGCCGTACGACATTATCTGGAACAACCGCACGTCGGGGGCCGCTGCTCAGTCCGTCAGCGGTAACGTGGGTCCGATCGCTCCCAGCTCCACGGTCGATTTTCAAGCCAGTGTGACCATCACGAACCCCAATTTTATCACCCTCAGTGACCTGTCGGTCAGCGTCATCCTTGCCCATGCGTCGGTAAACGATCTGAATATCGTGCTGATCTCGCCGGGGGGACAATCGATCGTTCTGACGCCGAATGGAGGACAGACGGCCGGAGGGGCGTCCGGAGCGAATCTTGGGATCGCCGCGGACGGCCAGCAAGCGCCGACGATCTTCACTGACAACGGCGTGACCTTTCGTCCGATTGGTAACCAGGCCAGTGCTTCGCCCTACATGGGGTATTACAGACCCGCAGGTGGCAGTCTGAACGCGCTCTTCAGCGGCCAGTCGCCAGCGACGCTCAATGGCACCTGGACCTTGCGGATCACCAACGTCAACACCACGACCGGCGGAACGCTCAGGAATTGGGCGCTCAACTTTAATTCGGGGATGTCGCCGGGGCAAAATGTCGAGGTTGCCAGGACCCTCGTTCGCGGCTCGATGACGAATCAGTTTCCCCTGGGTGCCGCGGTTTCGGGGCAGGGGATCGGGCCGGGAATCTCGCTTGCCTCGGACAACACGGTCGGGGCCTACAGCCCGTTCCAGGGTCGCCTCTATGCGACCTACGTCAATCGCTATAACTACACCGGCAACCCTGCCGACAACACCGATATCCAGATGATGGTCTCGGATAACGGCGGGTTGACCTGGGGTCTCCCCGCAGCTCCGGGATTGGTTGTCCGGGCGTTGACGGGAACCTATGGCCAGCGGGTCAATGACGACCTGGCGACCGCGGATGGCTTCTCCGAGGCCAACGGCACCAACCAGGGCCGGCCGCAGTATCAGCCTCAGGTCATGGTCGACGCGATGACCGGCACGGTTGTGGTCTCGTTCCTCGACGCTCGCAACGATGCAGCCCGCGCTCGTGTGACGACCTACGTCGGTGCCAGCATTGACGGCGGCCAATCCTACGCGCCGCAGGTGTTCGCCAACGATTCCCAGACGGCCATCGACGCACTCACCGGCAAAACCGTGGTCCTCGGTCCAGTGCCCGAAAACCAGTCGGGGGGGAACCCCATAACGGATGGGACGTTTGGCTTTGGCTCACGCCAAGGGTTGGCCGTCTACGGCGGCCAGATCCACCCGGCATGGTCGAGCAACCAGAACGGCGGCATCAACGTTACGACGCAGACGCTTGGCATTCGGACCACCACGATTTCGATCGCCGCGGGTCCGCGGATCATCGACAGCACGATGGGGCCGGTCGGCCTGCCCGGCGACATCGTCAATCCCTCGAATGGTGGCCCGCCGTCTGCCAGCTCCTTCCTCGTCAGATTCGATCGTCCCGTCGATCCCAACACCTTCGTGCCGTCCAGCGTTCGTGTGTTCTTCAAGGGCGTTAACGGCGAGACGGAGACGCTCACACCCACGCAGGTCGTGCCGATCCAGGTTACCGACCCCAACAACCGCAACAATGCCTTCGGCTACACCCTGTTCAAGGTCTCCTTCACGCCCAGTTCGCGAGTTGGCACCTACAGCTACTACATCAAACCCGACATCAGTGACCGGATCGGCAGCGCGGTAACGCAGTTGCAAGTGACTGGTGCTGCCCAATCCTTTACCAGCCCTGATCCGAACCTCCCGCTGACGATCACGCCCGTCAGCGGGAGTTCACCCACGACGGTGCAGTCCTCGTTCCTGGTCACCGGGTTCCCGGCCGGCGCGTTGGTTTTCAATGCCAAGCTCAATTTGACGATCAACTATACTGCCGATCAGGCACTGACTCTGACTCTCCTCTCTCCGCCGGATGCATTTGGAAATCGAGGCGTGATCACGCTCTCGAACCAGCATGGCATCGGGGGACAGGGCTACATCAATACGACTTTCGACGACAATGCCCCTATCGCGATTGGCAACGGCATTCCGCCGTACACCGGCACATTCCGGCCCGACGTCGCGCTGCGACAACTGCAGGGACTGCCGGTCAACGGGGTCTGGACCCTCCTGATCACGAACAACATCCCAGGCGGTTCGGGCGCGCTGGTGAACTGGTCGCTGAACCTCACGCCGGGTGCCATCTCGCCGGTTCTGAAAACCGGCAACCTGATGGATCAGGATGCCAGCTCGCCCGCCGGCACTCAGCCGACGTTCGCGACGCCCGGTTTTGCCAACGGGAGCCTTGGCGATGTCTACGCGGTTCCGACGCCGACAAACACGAAGAACCTGAACTGGTTCGACGGCGAATTCCTGCCGGCTCCTTATGATCCGAATACGCTCCCGCTGATCGTGCCCGGCCCGCATATCATCAGTTCGCACGTGCCAGGCGCTCCGATCACCGCCGACAACCTTGTGATGAACGGTACGGTCAGTGCCATCGATGTCACGTTTGATCGTGACATGGACCCGAGTACCGTCACGGTTGCCAGTATCTTGCGGATCATGGGCCCGACCGGCCCGATCAACGGTCCATTCACGATCGTGGCCAACCCGCTGGGTACCGATCCCAATCCGACCAGTCCCAGAACCTACCGGATCGGACTCCCGATCCAGAAGCTCAGTGGAACCTATACGGTCACGCTCGCTTCGAGCATCAAGTCGGCGGCGGGCGACGCGCTCGACACCAATCTCAACGCTGGCGTCGACGTGCTCAGGCAGACTCCGTCGACTCCGGCGTCCACGCTCACCTTCCCCTCGGCCAACGTCCCGGTGGTGATCGCGCCCCAGCAAACGATCACGTCCACGCTGACGGTCCCCACCCGCTTCCTTGTCCAGGGCCTGACGCTGACCCTGAACATCAACTATCCTTTCGACCCCGACTTGGAAGCGGTCCTGATCGCGCCCGACGGTACGACGACCATCCCTCTGTTCACGACGGTCGGTTCCACAGGCGCACAAGCGAATTTCAGCAATACGACCTTTGATGATGCGGCCAACACGCTGATCCAGAATGGCGGGCCGCCGTTCTTCGGGTCGTTCAAGCCGCAGCAGGCACTTAGCGGCCTCAACGGCCTCCAGGCGGCGGGGAACTGGACCCTGCAAATCAAGAGCAATGCGCCCGCCAATACCACCCGGACCGGCTCCCTCCTGAGTTGGTCGATGACCTTCCAGCAGAGCGTACCGATCACCGGCCTGGGCGAACAGGTCGCCGACCGGGCCAACGTCGACTTCCGGATCTTCACGACCGACCCGACGAATCCTCTGTCCCATACCACCTGGACGCCCGTCGGTCCGGCCACGGTCACGAACGATGCTCCCGGCAACGGTTACTCAGGGCAGGTCGGGGCGATAGCCATCGATCCGTCCGACCCTTCGGGGAACACCGTCTACGTCGCCGGGTCGAGCGGCGGGATCTGGAGGACGAACAACTTCCTGACGACCAACCCGGCCGGCCCGACCTACATCCCGCTGACCGACTTCGGCCCGACCTACGGGATGAATATCGGAAGCATCGACGTCTTCCCCCGCAATAACGACCCGAACCAGTCGATCATTATCGCCGGGACCGGATTTGCGGATGGGACCAACTATGCCGGCTTTGCCAACACCACGCGAGGGGTCGGCTTCCTCCGCTCGACCGACGGTGGAGCGAGCTGGACCCTGCTCGATAGCACCAACAACAACCTCCCCTTCACATCACCCGTTGGCCAGCCTCAGCGCGACCACCTCTTCGCCAACGTCGACGGCTCAGGGCAGGGGACGAGCACTTACAAAGTTGTCGTCGATCCCCGGCCGACTGTCGATGGCCAGGTGATCATCTACGCGGCCATGGCCGGTCTCAACGGCGGTCTCTGGCGGAGCACCGACACGGGCCAGACCTGGCAGAAAATGTCGAACGACGCCACGCACGGGACCATTGCGACCGACATTACCCTCGACTTCAACAGCGCGGTTCCGAACGCGGTCAATAACCCGACCGGCAACGTGAACATCCTTTACGTCGCCTTCCAAAACCACGGCGTTTACGTCAGCCCCAACCGAGGGCAGTCGCTCAACCTGATGGTTGGCAACGGTTTTGATCCTTTGATTCGCGACCCAAGGTATACTCCGTCCCCCGCGATCATCGTCGCAAACGGTACGTTCCCCAGCAACCCCGGCCGGATCGTGCTCGGTAAGCCCGCCTTCTTGCCGAAGACCGATCCCAACTCCAGCGTTTTGAACACGATCTACGCAGGGTGGCTCTACGCCGGTGTCGCCAAGCCTGACGGCAGTGGGCTTCTCGGCCTCTACATGACCAAGGACAACGGTGCGACCTGGACCCAGGTCCACATGGGCAACGTTCCTCAGGCGGCGAATACCAATCAGGTTGCAGCGCCGTCCAACAATCCGAACAACCCGGTCTACGACCCGTTGGTCAGTAAGGGTTTCCCCGGTACGGCCAATTACAACATCGCACTTTCGGTCGACCCGACGAATCCCAACATCGTCTACTTTGGGGGGACCTCGGTCGGCCAGGCTTCGGGCCTGCTCCGGATCGACACGACCAATATCTTTGACTCGCACGCCGCCGTGCCGTTCGACGGCAGTCGACCCGACGGCGGTTTGACCCAGGGCAGGAGTGCCGGCCACCTTCAGATCAAGACGCTCGACAACGGCGTGCCTGCCCTGAGCATTATCTCGGGTGGTGTTCTTCTTCAGACTGGGTCGGCCGTATACCTGAATCTGATTCAGGATCCCAACAATGCGTTCCAGAGCAGCACGACGCTCTATCTCAGCAACGTCAACAGCGTCGGCTCACCTGACAACAACGGCGGCAACCCTGGCTTTACCAACGACGGGTCGGGCGTGACCTGGATCCCGTTCGACGAATTGCTCAACGGCCATCCGGCGGATCTCTTGCCTTCAACGAACATTCATCGAATGTTCACGATCGTCGACCCGCTGACCGGTCACGCTCGGCTGATCGTCGGTAACGATCAGGGGATCTTCACCGGCGTGGACAATAACGGCACGGTCACGGCCGGGATTGGCTCCGCCGTGGCGCCGGCTTACTCGCGCAACGGCAATCTTCAAATCAGCCAGTACCTTTATGGAGCAGCCCAGCCCAGCACGCTCGCCTCGCAGATCGCGCAAGCCCTGGTCTACGGAAACGGCTCCCACACGGGAATCGGTGCTTCGGACCCCAATGTTCTGAACAACGGCAACACCAACTGGTTGGCGCCGTCTGAGAACATTTTCATCAACGGCGTTAACTTCCGTACCCTCCAGGGTGAGATCAGTGGCGTCGGCGTGCAGACCGACCAGCAAGGCCGGGGGATCGTCTACCAGTATCTCTACCCGGGCCTCGGTGGTGCTTTCACCGACTTCTTCCAGGTCAGCACCAACGGTACCCCGTTCATCTCCCGGACCACCGGCCTGATCCAGACCAACGGTGTGAGCGATCCGCAGTGGCCGACCGGCTCGGTCAACTACGGCAACGGGTTGATGCAGGGGAATTTCACGGTCAATCCGATCGCCGGCGATCAGGTCATGATCAGCTCGAACGCCGGCCGGGTCTTCTCGACCATTGACCAGGGCCGCTCCTGGCTTGTGATCGCCAACCCGGGCGACCTCGATTCCACGTATGCTCCGGCTCTGACCTATGGTGCTCCCGACCCCAGCGGTCCGGCCGGGCTCGGCAACCTCAACAACTTCCTCTACGCCGGCACGGTGGGGGGTAGTATCTTCGTTTCGACCACCGGTGGCGGTTCCTCCGGTTCTGGAAACGCCTGGAGGAACATCTCGAGCGGCCTCGACGGGTCGCCCGTTCTCAAGATCATCGCCGACCCGACCCGAGGCAATCACAACGCCTATGCGATCACCCAGAAGGGGGTCTATTACACCGGAAACTCGCTGGCGACCGGCTCGGCCCCGGTCTGGACGAGCATTACCGGCAATCTCTTCACCGTGATGAACCCGGCGTTTGGCGACCCGACCCTGGTCAACAACCTGACGCAGTATCTGACCTCGATCGTGGCCGACTGGCGGTATGTGATCCCGACCACCCCCGTGCCGCTGAATGGCCCGCCGACTCACCCGGTGCTCTACGTCTCGGGTGAGGCCGGGGTCTATCGCTCGCTCGATAACGGTCAGACCTGGGCGATCTTCCCCAACATCGCTTTCGACGCCGCACCGCTCGAGGGCGGTGCCTTGCCCAATGTCCACGTCACCGACCTCAACCTGGCGCTGGGCAACGTCGATCCGACCACCGGTCGCCCGGTTGCCAAGCCCAACGATCCCAACAATCTGTTCGCGACCACGTATGGCCGTGGCACGTTCACCATCCGGCTGGCTCCGATCGTCTTCCCCAACACGGTATCGCAGCCCAGCAATATCAGTCTTGCCCCGGCCAGCAGTGCGGGAACCAACGCCAGTGGCGTCCCGCTGGTCAATCCCTTGACCTCCCGGCCGATCATCAACGGCTTTAGCGAGCAGACCGCCTTCGGCAACACCGTTCTGATTACTCTGTACGACCTGACCGACCCCAATAATCCCAAGCTCATCGGCGGCTACGATCCGAGTGTCCCGGCCACGAATAATGCGGCCAACAGGACTGACGCCTTCGGTAAATACTCGGTCCAGGTCAACCAGGCCGCCTTCACCGCCAACGGCACCAAGACGATCGGCATCCAGGCCACCGATGCCTCGGGGACGACGGGGAACATCGCCACGTTCACCTTCATCCTCCAGGCCAACAACCTTGGCTTGCCGAACCCGCCTGCCACGCCAGCCATCGGGCTCTCCCCATTCGACGACTCGTCGAACGGTCAGAAGATTACCAACATCACGCGGCCTCACATCCTCGGGTTGACCGATGCGAACGTTACCGTCGAGCTCTATCTGTCGGTTAACGGCGTTCCTGTCGGGACTGCACTGGCGACTGGAACGAGTGATCTCGCCGGCAACTTCATTCTTCAGTTCCTGACTCCGCTGCCGGACGGCGTCTACTCAGTCCAGGTCAAGGCGACCAACTCATTCGGCTCGACCACCAGCCAGCCGTTGAGCTTCACGATCGACACCCAGGGGCCGACCACCGCGCCGACCTTGGGCATCCTGGCCGCCGACGATACCGGGATCAAAGGTGACGGGATCACCAGCAATCGTCGTCCTCGCTTCGTTGGGACGACTGAGCCGGGTGCGATCGTCGTCTTGTTCAACGCGAACAACCTTAATGTTCCCCTGGGCCAGGCCACGGCCGACGGCACAACGGGTGCCTTCTCGATTCAGCTTCCCAACGATCTGCAAAATGGCCGTATCACGCTTGTGTCACGGGCCCGTGATATCGCCGGCAACCAGGGACCGTTGAGCAGCCCGTTCAACCTCACGATCACAACCGTGGGAGGAGACTATACGGGCGATGGTAAAGCCGATCTGTCCCTCTTCTTCCGTGGCAGCCCGGCCCAATGGTTGATTCAAGGGGCGACGGGCGGGACATCCTTCGGCGTCGGAACGCTCGACATTCCGATCCAAGGTGACTTCAATGGTGATGGCAAGAATGACCTGGCCTACTATCGCCCGAGCACCGCACAGTGGTTCGTTCAAGGGGTCTTCAGCGGTGTGCAGTACGGCCAATCGTATGTCGACATCCCTGTCCCGGGCGACTACCTGGGCACCGGTATGACGTCCATTGCGGTCTACCGACCCACCACCGGTGAATGGTTCATCCCCAATGCCCCGGGCCCGATTGTTAAGTTTGGAGGCACCGGCGATATCCCTGTCCCGGGTGACTACGACGGTGTTGGTCGCACCCAACTCGCCGTCTACCGGCCGTCTACCGGACAGTTCTTCATCGCGGGTCATGCCAACCCGATCCAGGTGGGTGCTCCGGGACAGATCCCTGTGCCGGGTGCCTATGATAACAGCCTGACGTCCCACAAGGTCGAGCCGGCCGTCTATGATCCGAATACCGGCATCATGACCATCATGGGGCCGAACAACCAGCTTCGGACGCTTCAGTTCACTCCGGGAAGCATCCCGGTTCCTGGCGACTATGATGGCGTCGGTAGCGATCAGGCGGCTGCTTTCAATCCCACGACGAGCACCTGGACGATTTACGCGACCGGAACGAACCAGCCACGGACCGTGTTGTACGGTGGGCCGAAGGGGGGAGGTGTGGCCGTCGCCGCGCCTTACAGCTACCGGAAACTTCCGGTGGCAGGCGACTACACGGGTGTTGGGGTGGCTCAGGACACCCTCTTCCGCCGCTCGAACCCACAGGCCCAGTGGTTCATCCCCGGAGTGACCGGCCCCAACGGAATCGCGTTTGGTGTGGGCAGTACCGATATCCCACTCCTTGGCGACTTCAACGGCGACGGCCGGTCCGACCTGGCTGTCTACCGACCGAGCACCGCGCAGTGGTTGGTTCAGGGGGTCTTCCCCGCCAACGGCATCCAGTTCGGCTACGCCAACGTCGATCTCCCCGTTCCGGCGGACTACTACGGGACGGGAACCACCACGCTGGCCACCTTCCGGCCCACCACCGGAGAGTGGTTCATCGCCGGCGACGGCACGCCGATCAAGTTGGGACGCCAGGGTGACACCCCTGTTCCGGCCGACTACGACGGCGACGGCAAAGCCGACATTGCGGTCTTCCAACCGGCCAGTGCGACCAACCCCACTCGCTGGCTCATTCGCGGGTCCACAAGTGGGTTGCAGACCATCGTCTATGGTGGTGCCCAGGACATCCCCGTCCCGGGCGACTATGACGGCGTCGGTCGGGCGCAGCTCGCCGTCTTCCGGCCGGGCTCGGCCTTGTGGTTCATCGCCGGCCATGCCAATCCGATCCAGTACGGCGGCCCGAACGATATCCCCGTTCCGGCGGACTACAATGGCGACGGCAAAATCGACATCGCGGTCTACCGGCCGGGCACCGGCCAACTCTTCATCGCCGGTATCGCACAGCCGATCCAGTTCGGCGGGACCAAGGATATTCCGATCCAGGCTCCGCTCGTCTACCGCACTCTGAGCAACAAGATCAGCGCGACGAGCACACTCGATTTCGGCAATCAAGCGGCCGCCTTGTCGACGACCGCCCCCGCCGTCTCGGCCGTAGCGACGGTTGCCGCTCCGAGCCAGACCACGACAACAACCACGACCGCGCCGGCACCGGCAGCCGTTGCTCCTCCGGTTGCCGCCCGCGCTCTACGACGTCTCAACCAACAGAACGGTCAAGGGACTCCCGCCAAGACTCCGTTGACCCGGTTGCGGCTCGCTCAACTTCACGACTCGGCTCTCGCCTCACTCCTGGGCCGGCTCGGTCGGCTCGGCAAACGCCGGTCATGAGCCTCGGGGCATCCCGTTAAAAAAGCTTTGAGGGCCGCGTGGCATTGGGCGAGATCGCCCAATGCCACGCGGCCCTTCTCTTTGGTTCGTCCTCGTTATTGGTACTACTGATGCTGACTTGACTCTGACTGGTTATAGGATCAATCTCGATTGATGTTTCTGAAAGGCGAGATGAGGTGAGGGGCGATTGAGGGGGCGAAGATGAGCTACGGATACCGGGTGAGGTCGAAAGAAAAGGAGTCTCGCGACTTCTTTGAAAAAGCCTACCGCCGTGAAAATCTGGAGGTCTGGGATGCCAAGTGGCATGCGTTGTCAGTCCAGGCCCGACATTTTTTTCTCCACGCGATCAAAAGCCCTCCCAAGAAACCATCGGCTAAATCCAATGCGCCCGGTGTGTCGGCCAATAGGTTTCCCACGCCGATTTTGGAGGAGCTGACGGCTGCCGGGTTCGTCGAAGTTGTTGCCGCCAAGTCTAAGGCATTCAGCGACAGTGTGATCGCAGGCGATGGAATCAATGACTTCGCCACGCGCCTCCGTGCGATGCAACGGTATCATCTCCTGGTTGCTGGAAATTCGAGCGAGTTTCGAAAATATATCAATTATGCCTTTGATGGTGCCACGCTCACGGCGGTTCTCTCCACGGTACTTCGAAATCAGCAAATCCTTGACGGCTATTATCTTGACGAAATTATCAAGTTGTATGTAATTCACCATCGCTGGCCGTTCTGGGTCGCCTCATCCCTCAAGGAACCTTTGGCTGAAAAGATTCTCGACTTGATCCGGCAGGCCGAGGGGCCGGTGCCGTTGGCTGAATTGCCGAATCGGATCGGGGGAAGCGATCCCGCGAAGGTCCGTGAAATTGTGGACAAGCTGATCGCCCGCTTGGTACTCGTCGAAGATCTTCAACCCAAAACGTGGGAGATTCTCGTCGGGCTGCTTCCCTCGGTTCGCGAGCAACTGATCCGCGTCAACCAGCCGTACGAACGTCCGCCACTTCTGGTTTGCGAACGCCCCAAGGAGGTTGGGCCGAGCGGAAGTGTGATCGTCAACGACCTTCGCGCCATCCTCCTGGAGATAGCGAGTGAGCCACCCCGCGTCCGCCAAGACCAGGCGTTGTTCACCAAGGAAATCGAACGATTCCAGACTGTTCAAGAACCCTTGGCGGCCTGGCTGCTCGACGTTTTGAAATGGTCCAACGAATCGCGGGTGCACCAGTCGATCGCCTGGGCCAGGGCACTCCAATTGGTCAAGGAAGTTACCGATGGGAAGCAGATCCGGCTCTGCCTCAATTCCGTAAGCGTTCGAAATAGCCAGTCTTGTGCCGCCTGATAGCCTGGAAGACGGACCATTTTGTTCGTCCTCCGGAGTCAGACGATGCCACGTGCCGCCAATCCTGCCCTCCCAGTCCTCTGGCGTCGGCGACTGCAACAGCAGTCCGACAGCGGTCTCACCATCGGCCAGTTCTGCCAAGGCCAAGGGATCTCAACCGCGTCTTTCCACGCCTGGAAGCGACGCCTCGCCTCGGATTCGCCTTGCCCTGTCCCCGCTCCGGCTCGCGAACCGGCATTCGTGCCGGTCATCCTCGCCGCCGCCCCCGAGTCGCGATCCGGCGATTCCCCTGAATTCCTCACCATCCGACTCCCCGACGGCGGACGAATCCTCCTGCCCATCGCCGCGGGCGGTGAACTCGTCTGCCGGGTCGTCGAGACCGTCGCCCGCGTCGCGGCGAGGATGGAGCACGCCTCATGTTGAGCGTCCCACACACCGTGCGGATCCTCCTTCACGCCGACTCCGTTGACCTCAGAAAAAGCTTTGACGGGCTCTCGGGAATCGTCAGCCAAGCCTTCCCTCAGGAGGAACTCCTCTCCGGCCATCTCTTCCTCTTCCTGAATCGCCGACGTGATCGCATCAAGATCCTCTACTGGAATGTCGATGGCCTGGCGATCTGGTACTATCGCCTCGAAGCCGGCTCGTTCCAGGTCCCCCTCCGGCCCTCCTCCGACGCCCCGATCGAACTCCGGTCCGCCCAACTCGCCATGCTCCTGGGCGGCATCGACCTGGGGAACGCCCAGCAACGAAAACGATACCGGAGGACTGAGAAAAACAGGGAAAATCCCGGGAAAACCACTTGAAATCAGAGGTAAGTATGCGATAATCCAATTAATGATTAATCCTCTCGGTCGAAATGCCCAATCCGGCCCCGCGTCGCCGCCAGTCTCCGGCGATGCGGCCCTCCCGGCGACGCGAGGCAGCAACGGATCCAGGACCTGCTCGCCGCACTCGATCAAGCCACCAGCAGGGCCAATGAGGAGTTGACGCAAGAGAACGACCGCCTGCGCCAGGAGTTGGAGCGGTACCGCCGCTATGTCTACGGGCGACGCAGCGAACGATGCGACGATCCTGGACAAGGTCATCTCTTCGCGTTCGGCGAGGACCTCGAGGTGGCTCCCGAGGCCGAACCGGAGGCCCCGATGCCGGCCGCTCCGAGGAAGTCCCGGCCATCGCGGACGCTGGATTTCAGCCGCCTGCCCCACGTCCGCATCGAACATGACGTGCCCGAGGCGGACAAGACTTGCTCATGCTGCGGCCGGTCCAAGGCACGCATCGGCGAAGACGAGCGGCGTGAGCTCGAATTCATCCCGGCTCGCCTGGAGGTTCGGGTCCACGTCCTCCCCAAGTACGCGTGCTCGCACTGCCACGACGGAGTGAAAAGCCCCGACGGACCGGAGCGACCGCTCCCGGGGTGCATCGCGGGAGCGGGCCTGCTTTCGCAATTGCTGATTTCCAAGTTTATCGATCACTTGACCCTGTACCGCTTCGAGGGCATCGCGGTTCGCTACGGTTTGCACCTGCCGCGTGCGACGCTGTGCGATTGGGTCCGCAAGGCCGCCGAGTTGATGGGGCCGCTCTACGACCTCCAAAAGCAACTCGTGCTCCAATCTCCGGTGATCTGGACCGATGACACCCCCGTCAAGGCGCTGGGCGGCGAGGCTCCCGGGAGCCTGACGACACGGTTCTGGCTCTATCATGGGGACGAGGATCATTCCTACGACGTGTACGACCATACGGCGAGTCGCAAACGCGACGGGCCGGCGACGTTCCTGGCCGGCTTCGTGGGTTATCTCCAGGCTGACGCATATGCTGGATATGACGGGCTCTATCTCGGGTCGCCTTCGGCGATCCACGAAGTCGCTTGTTGGGCGCACGCCCGCCGCAAGTTCTACGATGCGCGGTCGTCGTCGCCGGGGAACGCGGGTTTGATCCTGGAAGCGATCCGCCGGTTATACGACGTGGAGGATCGCGTCCGAGGGTTGTCCGTTGAGGCGAGACAGGCCCTGCGTGCGCAAGAAGCGGTGCCGATCCTGGAACGGCTTCGAGGGGACCTCGATCGGCTTGCGGACCAGTCGCTGCCGAAATCGGCGTTGGGCCAGGCTCTGACCTATGCGCGGAATCAGTGGAAGGCGTTGTGCCGCTACACCGAGGACGGCCGGCTGACGATCGACAACAACGTGGCGGAGCGTCGCCTCCGCGACCAAGCCATCGGCCGGAAGAATTGGTTGTTCCTGGGGAATGTGGATGCGGGACCGCGAGCGGCGGTGTTGAGCACGATCATGGCAGGAGCGAAGCGTCATCGCCTGGAGCCGTGGGCCTACGTCAAGGACGTACTGATGACGCTGAGCGTGGCCCCGGAACGAGTCGAGGACCTCTTGCCCGATCGGTGGGCTCGGAACCATCCGGGACACGTACTGACGCATCGCCTGGAGGAATCACGTGAACGGGCACGGCGTCGCGACGCAAAACGAGCGGATCGTCGCAAGCGGAAGTGATCCAAGGGCGGTCCGATGCGCGGAGTGACGGGAGTGCCAATCGCGGTCCCCCCCCCTCTGGGAATCTCGAGCGCTTACTCAATTCCAAAGGACACGAGTGGCTGTCCAGTGAACTTGAAGATCAGTACAAGGGAATCTACAACCTCTTGAGTGCCAAGGTTGAGCGAGACTCGATGTTTGCTCGCCACCTGGGAATGTTCTACTCAGGCTTTGACCCGTACGGCAACCTGGGGGCCGGCGACGTGCGCTTCCTCGGAGAGCATGTGACGGTCCTGCGCCTTGAGAGGGGGAAACACACACCGTACTACTGGAACGCCAATCCGGATGACCATAAAGCGTTGCGGACGTCCCTCGACGAAGCGTTTGCCGTGTTGAAGCCGGAGGTCTTCTATCGGCTGGACAGCATCGAATCCCATCTTGTCGACCGCAACCACAATCCCTTAAATCGAGGGCTTTCCCCGGACCAGGTTGCGGTCTACTGGCAGACTCGGCTGGTTCTCTCACAGGAGGAGCCCCGTGAGGAAGCCGGCCGGCATTTGATCGATACGTTCATGCGCAGGCGACTGATTCCGCTCGGCTGCGTCCAGGTGGCGATCGACGAAGAAGATCGAATCTGCATCGCCCGTGAGCCCCGCTATGACGCCTATTTCAACCGCAAGATCGCCTCTGAGGACTGGGCACCCACCTCGGGAGTCGCGGCCCGGGTTGTGGTTCAGCCTGATTTCAGCGTGATCGTGATCGGCATGAATCCTGCTCCTGCCGCTGAACTGGCCCCATTCTGCGAGCGAGCCGCAACGGGGAGTGGCCAAGGCGCGTTGATTCTGAAGATCACCCGCGACTCGGTCGTCAAGGCGGTGAGCCTCGGCCTCAAGCCCGCGGAGATCGTCAGCCGGCTCCAACGCCATGCCAGCAACGAAGTGCCGGCGAACGTTCTGCGGGAAGTCGAGGAATGGTCGAACTGGGTGCGTCGGGTTTCCACCTCGACCTTGACCGTGGTGCGCTGTCCCGACCAAGAGACGGCCGATCGTGTCATGTCCGCGTTGAAGCGCCAGGCCGAACGCCTCAACAACACATTGATCGCTATCGACCCGAAGAAATTGACGGCCACCGAACGCAACAGACTTCGGGGTTATGGGATCATCATTGAAAAGCAGAC
Organism: Singulisphaera acidiphila DSM 18658; assembly: GCF_000242455.2. Classification (GTDB taxonomy): domain Bacteria; phylum Planctomycetota; class Planctomycetia; order Isosphaerales; family Isosphaeraceae; genus Singulisphaera; species Singulisphaera acidiphila. The sequence continues at coordinate 39,376 of NC_019893.1, read as the reverse complement.
CGAAACTCAAGAGCGTAAGACCAAGGCGAAAAAACGGAAATGGTGAGATGCCGTTGACCGTGTGTATGCAGAAAAAAAATATCGATTAACGATTTTTTTAAAAAAATGTGTCCGAGAAATGACGAAATCCGAGCGGTGTCATGGGTGACACCGCTCGGATTTGTGTTGTCGACCACGGTTAGGCGATAAGACTAGACTCCGCTGCCGACTGCCATTTCGACATGAGCTTGCCCGTTGGCATGGGCGCCACCGAGGAGTTCAGCACCAAGGGCCGTCTCGCCGTGCTGGCTGAGGTCGAGTCCTTCGTCTTCCTGCTCCTGGGTGACCCGGAGCGGGATGATGAGGTCGGTGACCTTGTAGAGAATGAGCGAGCCGATGAACGAGAAGGCAGCCACGATGACCAACGCGATGAGGTGATTGAAGAACGTCTTCGTTAGGCCCGAGGTCAGTCCGACATTGGCGGCGAAGATGCCGGTTGCGACCATGCCGACCATCCCGCCCACGCCGTGGCAGGGGAAGACGTCGAGTGTGTCATCAAGGGTCGACTTCGTTCTCAGGTTCACGGCCAGGTTGCTGATCACGCTGGCGGCCAGACCGATGATGATGCTCTCGCGAATCGTCACGAATCCTGCCGCGGGCGTGATCGCGACGAGTCCGACGACGGCACCGATGCAGGCACCGAGGGCGGACGGCTTATGGCCCCGCATCCAGTCGAAGAACATCCAGCCCAGCATGGCCGCGGCCGACGCCGTGTTGGTCGTTCCAAAAGCCATGGTGGCCGCCCCGTTGGCGGCCAGCGCCGACCCGGCGTTGAAGCCGAACCAGCCGAACCAGAGCATGCCGGTTCCGAGGAGCACGAACGGAACGTTCGCCGGGGAATGGGCCTCATTGGCCAGGTGGCTTTTGCGCCGACCGAGCACCAAGGCACCGGCCAGAGCCGCAAAACCAGCCGACATATGAACGACCGTTCCGCCTGCGAAGTCGAGGACTCCCATCTTGCGGAAGAAGCCGTCCGGATGCCAGGTCATGTGGGCCAGGGGGCAGTAGATGAGCAGGCTGAACAAGACCATGAACAGCAAGTAAGACGAGAACCGCACCCGCTCGGCGAACGACCCTGTGATGAGGGCCGGCGTGATGATCGCGAACTTCAACTGGAAGAGGGCGAACATCACCAGAGGGATCGTCGGCGCGAGATCAGGATGGGTCAGTTCGCCGACGCCATCGAACATGAAGAACGTCATCGGGTTTCCGACGAAGCCTCCAATGCTGTCTCCAAAAGCGAGACTGAAACCAACGAGAACCCAGAGAAGGCTAATGACCCCGAGCGCGACAACACTTTGCAGCATGGTCGAAACGACATTTTTGAATCCGACCATGCCGCCGTAAAAGAACGAGAGCCCCGGCGTCATGAGAAGCACGAGGGCGGCGGCGGTGAGCATCCATGCCACGTCCCCGGAATTGATCGCCTCTCCCACAGGAGTCGGCTTGTGCGCGGGCTTCACGACCAAAGCGGCGATGGCCAAAGCCACCAGCATCAGGAAGGGGAAGGGGGTTGCACGTTTCACGGGCATCCTCGTCTAAATAAAAGGCAACAACGGAGGAGAGCTTCACACCAGTTTCCCGCTGGCCTTCGTCCGACAAGGACGAATTCTTGACACCCAAGCTCTTGTACCACATGAGTTTGAGACGCCTATGCGACTCAGCTTGGGGTCGGTTCGCCCGGGGAAGTTGGCGACTGGGAGTGATGCTAACGCAGCGCGTATGCCAGAAAATGAGACGGAGGCCGTATTGAGCGAATGCATTCTTAATTTGAGGGGCTTTTGAGCCGATTACCGACGATCGGTCCTGAAGCTTTTCAAAGCCCCTGGGTGCCCCGGGGCCGACCGCCATGGGCAGGCGGTGATGGCCCCGAAATTTCTCTTGTCCAGAGATCGAGCTCCGCCGAGCGAGAGGGGGGGAAGCCCCGGACAAGCTCTTAAGCGAATGAGTCTAAGCTCATCAAGGCTGATCCAGTGGCCGCTTCATGGCGGTCCTGGGTGCGAGCTCGTCTTCGTGGTCCGACCTGGGTTTGTCGGTTTGTGGCTTGGTGATCAACGACTCTGCTATCGGAGCCGGTGGAGGCGTGCTCTCGGCGGCTTCGGTTAGCGTTAGCGATCGGGTTGGAGAGAGCTGGAGATAGAAGAGAAGACGACCCCCAGGCGTGATGGGCAAGGCCGGATCGTGGGCGACCCGCTTGGCCTCAATACGGGGGTGGGAACGCGATGCGGTCAACTCTTCCTGGGAGACAAGCTTGCTGGCTGCGATCCGATTGAACCGGTTGACGTAGGCGCGCAGCTCGTCGTGGGAGGCCACCTTGGTCGTGGCGCCGAGGACCGCCATCATCTGTGACGCATCCTGAGAACTCTTCGGGTCGTTGGTCTCGACTCCGACTTCAAGCAAGACCTCCAGGGCCACGAGTAGCATCTCGACGCGTTCGCGATTGAGGGTTTCGCATTGCGCGCCATACCGAGTGGTCAGCGCTCGGAGCTCTTCGATCGACCGAGGGGCGTAGCGGCGAGTTCTCGACGTCCCGGGATCGGCGCCGTCGACTGTCAGATACGCATCGCGGTCAGGAACCTTGTGCAGGTCCATGCAGGCCACGGCGATCTCGTGGTAGAACTTCAGGGTCTTCCTGCGTTCGGGGGGCAGGGCGTTGTAGGTGCGCTCGGATTCAGCGAACTCGATGTCGATCGGCGCGAGTACGGGCCGATCGAGCGGGTCCTTGGCTCGAGTCTGATCCACGGAGTTCCGGCCCATCTCGGCCAGACAGCGCACGATCACCTTCTTGTAAAGAAGTTGAATCTTCGAGCTGAGGTCATCATTGGCGACCTGCTCGATCGCCTCCTGGTAGTCCTGCTCGACCTTCGCGAGCAGGCCCAGATAGCGTTCCGGAGTGACTTCCTGGAAGAAGGTCGGCGTTCTCCGAGAGAAGAACCGGACGTCAGCACGCCGCTCCATGCTGTTGACGAGCCGGGTGCGAAGGTCGCGCCGCTCCTTCGGGTTGAAGTCGAGGTCGTTCCGCATCAGCTCCTGGAGTTCTTTGACGAGCTGGTCGTATTGGCCGTAGGCTTCGTCGGGACGTCCGCAGAGCCGCTCGGCCATCGCCAGGCCATGGCGGATGTGATAAAGCCGTGTCTTGAACACGAACTGACCGTTCTCGACCAGTGCCTCGCATGAGGCCTTGGCCTTGAGGAACGCCTCGCGGGCCTTGGCTACATCAAGGCGTTCCATTCGATGCCAGGCGAGTTCGTTGTAGACGAACGAGAGCAACGAGTCTTCGCCCTTGGCTTCACGCACGGCCTGGAGTAAACGGTCGGTGGACTCATCCCATTTCTCGAGCGACCGAAGCGCCGCGGCTTCATAGCCAAGCGAGTCGATCACAAGTGACCGTGGCATGGTCGAGCTCTCCCCCTTGGCATCCCTGGGGAAGACGTCTTCGCGAACCTTCCGGAATTGCTCGGCCGCCAGTTGGGGGTATCCCATCTTTTCCAGGAGGAGGCCGTAGTCTATCAAGCAGAGGGCATAGGACCCGTTGGCCGGGTCGTCGAGAATCACCCGCCGGTAACAGCGGATGGCATCCTCGTAGAGCAGCCGTGCTTTGGAGAGGTCGGTGGTGTTCCCCCGCTTACCGGCTGCCAGTTGGAAGTTGGCCCGCGCGTGCAGTTGCCGGGCGCGGAAGGCCTCGCGGGTGTTGTCGTGAAAACCTGGAATTCGCTCCCACCAGCGCGGTGCGATATCGTCCTCAGCGAGGACGCCGTCGGCAAGGTCGTCGCCACCGGGGGAGGTCTCCGTGCCGATGATGTGATCGATTGACCGCTCACTGCCCCCTGCCTTCACGTCGACGCGGAGCAGATCGCGAACGTGGCTGGGGTCGCGGCCTGGGATCTCCACGGCATTCGCTAGCCGCGCAATGTGAGCGAACCGCTCGACCCGCTTCTGGTAGTCGGCCTTCCGCATCCAGTCGACCGGGATCAAGACGATCGCCAGCACGAACGCGGCGAAGGCCGCCACCTTGATGAACTGGAGGTTGTTCATCAAGAAGAGCCTGGCCCCTCCCAGGTGGGTCAGCTTGGGCCGATGATCGATCGCCGGAATCGGCGCCTCGGTCGTCAGGATCGGCAGCCAGTTCTCTCGCATCAACTTGTGTTCGCGATCGAAGTAGCCGCCATGCCCGAACCGGTAGTACCGATTGAGGAATTGGCCGCCGACCATCCCTTGAAAACCGACGCGTCCGGCCATGCCCATCATCAAGGCGGCCGATTGGCAGAGCACAAGGACCGTGTCGTCCCAACCGCACTCGTTCACCACGCGGCGGAGGCAGCCTGCCTGCTGATAGCGATACCAAGGGAACGACGGTCGGAGCACGCTGCCAGCGAGGATGATCGTATGGAGCCGGTGACTCTTCGGAACGTGCGGCACGGCCGAGGCCGCCAGGTAGGTTCCAAAGCTGTGGGCTACCAGGTCGATTCGCGATCCGGCGGGAACCGACGCGATCGCATGCGCGAAGAACTTGCGGAACCTCCAGGCCACCAGCCAGCGAAGCGGAGGAACCAGGAAGGCGAGCGAGGAGAAATAGCCGAACTGATAGTTCAGAACGGTGATGCCCGGCTCCGCCTCTTCCAGCAGGTCCTTTAGGTCCGCTTGCCAGTCACCGTAGGTCCGAATGCCATGCACGGTGATGACGAGATGGCACGGCTTCGTCGCCTGTCCATCATTCGCATTGCTGAGGACAACACCATCAGGTTGCTCATCCATCGGTCCCTCCATGGCACCGGCCTTTCCCCTATTCCTCCTGAACGAGGCACCCGATCAGCCGGCCAAAGCGTTCCTAACAAGAGTCTCTATTGGCGCACCGCTACCATATCCGATCGGTCCCCTCCCACAAGATCAGTTTGGTCGGTTGGGGTTCCTCGCTTCCAGGCGGTTCGCCGCCCGGTAAAGGATCCAGGCGGTAGCCGCATAGGCCGTGACATAAGCTGACAGCAGGCCCAGTAAGAGCGCCCCCTTGCCGGGCTGGGCAACGATCGTCGTCATAAGCAGCGTCGAAATAGGCAAGAAGTTCAAAAGAAAGGGCGTGTTGCCAAGCAGGGCAGCGGACTGGCTTGAGCCCATCAGAAGACCGCTGGCGAACAAAGTCCCGAGGTTCAGGACGAGAAGGACGCCAAACGTCAGAGTCAGGGCCCGGCCCGAGGATTTCGATCGAAGCGAGAACAAGGTTCCCAGCGTTGAGGCAAAGGTGAGAAACGCCATCAGGCCCGTCATCGCCAGGAGCAAGCCAACAGGATGTAACGCCCCAAATGCGGTTCCGAAGAGCCAGGGGGCGGGCACTAAAACGAGGAGGGTACGTTGCCGGACAAGCGCTCCGAGCACCTTCGCCCGAATGATCTCGGTGTGCTCCAGTGCTGTGCCAATCAATCCGTCCCAGGTCCCGGCCTCTTTTTCGCCCGTCACGCCGGTTGCCGAATCAACCGCAACTGCCGTCAGTGCAACGATATAGAAGAGAATGGCGTAGCCGTTCAACAGGCTCAGAAACCCTGCTCGTGCGAGCCCACCTCTGCCATACCTGCCGATTTCGTAACCAAACTTGAAGTACTCATCAAGCGCAAAGCAATAGCGATAAGCAAAAGCTTGATGACTAAAGAGAACGAGGAGGCCGAGGGCAAACACCCCCATCCCGACGATGAGTCGGGCCGAGCCCGACATGGCGAAATTGCACTCTTTACAGAGCATCGGATCGTCACCGTAGAGTGGCCGAAGCCAGGACTCCCCTCGAAACCGGTCCACGGTCGGCGGCCGTTGCGGGGAATCCGCAAGCCGTCGCGCAGCAGGCCGGAGGCGGGCAGAAGCCCAGAGCAAGAACACCGCACCGTAGGTCAGTTGCAAAACAATCATCTGTCCCAGGGGCGCAGCGAGAACTGCCAGACCCATTCCTCCCCAACTCGGAGGCATCGGAGAAAACAATGGCGTTCTCTCGAGAAACCAGCGGATAGGCCCTTGGCGAGACCAGGCCGCGATATTTGACGGAGCGACAAGCGAAAGGGGGGTCGTTGGGAAGATCCAGTCGTTCACCCACCAAAGTGGCCCTCTCACCATGGCGAAGTTGGCCACCCAGGGGATCACGAGCCACGGAATCTCGACCAGGTAGACGAAGAGAACGGCATTCCTCGGCTTCTTAGCATAGACTGAGACAAGCAGCGAGAACGTGGCCAAAAACACGGCCGTCGAGAGCATACCGCCATACGCATAAGCGACGGATCGTGGATCAACGCCCCCGAGCAAAGCCAATAAGAACGCGATCGGTAACCCCACGGTCAGGAGGACGCCAACGCGGAGCATCTTGGCCACGAGCTTGTCGATGAGGATCGCAGCGCTCGACAGGTCAGACACGAGGAGACCGGAGAGAGTCTGCCTCACCCTCTCCTCGGCCACGGCTTCGGCAACCAACCCTGGCACAAGGATCAGCACGAGAAATGCCTGGCCCACAGCCAGCCATTCGAACGCCGCCACGGCGAATTCGGCCAGTTCCTTGCTGGAGAGAGGTCGACCGGTTCGCCAACCCTCGTGGTTCCGATGGAAGATCCAGAAGAACCAGAGCAGAAGTACGCCATAAGCCGCACGGCTCGCATAGGTCAGCCAACTTCGCGCGGAAATACGGGCTTCCACGCGAAGAATGGGGAGTTCGAGCATGGCGACACCCCTCTACCTTGTTTTTCTTCGTGAGTCAGCAACCCTGATCTCTGACAACAGTCATACTGAAACCTGAATTTACTCGGGTTGGCCGTTGGGAACAACCAGGTCCTGCTCAAGGCTGGAGCCGTTCCTCGAACTCCGCTCGCCAGACGGCGGCCAATGCGGGGACATTCAGCAGTCGGCGAATGTGCGCAGAATCCGCGTTGCGATTCAGGATCAATTGAAGCATCGCGGTGACCGTCACCTGGGACTTGTCCTGACTGACTCGCTGGATCGAATCGCCGGGGCCAATCTCACCTTCTTCTCGCACGCCGAAATAGATCCCCGGCCGGCCCATTTTGAGGAACGTCTTGACCATGGTCGGGTCGCCGAACCGGATGCCGAGTTTGAAGCAAGGCATCCGTGGTTGGGTGACGACCAAGAGGGCTGTTCCCACGCGGAACTCATCGCCGATATGAACCGAGTCCTCGAGGAGCCCTTCGGTTGTGAGGTTCTCGCCAAAGGCACCGAAGGGGAGGTCGCGGCCAAGCAGCGTTTGCCAGTCGTTGTAGTGCTCGAATGGATAGGCATAGACGGCCTTGTCCGGCCCACCGTGTACGCTCAGGTCCGCTTGAGCGTCGCCGTCAAGGTTTTCGCGACGCAAAGGAATCGGTCCATCCACGGGGTTCTTGAAGATGCCGGTGAGGACCGTGTTCCCTTGCCAGGTGACAAGACGCGGTCTTCCTACATTGACCGAAACCACACGCATGAGCCTCTCCCTCTCTCCTTTGCTGATCCTCAACGACACTCCTTCAAATACCATAACCACGGCGGGCGATCGGTCCCAGAAGACTTGAAGTGAACCTGGAATCGGCATTCCCTGGGACTACAGAATTCTAAGTCAATATTAAATATGTGTAATTAAAAATTAATAATATTAATTAATTTGAAAATCGGGCGGGACGCCCGCGGTCCCAGGGAATGCTGATTCTGGAAAATGCGGGCGAGTCGAGCGGATCTCAGGTATCATTGGGCTTCAATCCCAAGGGTGCGTCCGATCCGAAGAGTGGACAACCGCCGCGGATCGACGCGGATCGCGAGTCATGTAGCGATGCGACGATCTCTTCGCCTGGCCGGGTTTCTGACGCTTTGCGTTGCGGCCGTGACGTCCCACGCGATCGAGCCGGCCAACCGCAAGGTGGATTTCGAGCGTGAGATCGAACCCCTCCTGGCCGAACACTGTGCCAAGTGCCATGGCCCCGCGAGACAGCGCAGCGGCTATCGGCTCGATCGCCGTGACGCCGCGATCCGGGGGGGCGAGTCGGGTGAGCCGGCGATCGTTCCCGGCCAAGGGGCGAAGAGTCGTCTTGTCCAACTCATTGCAGCACTCGATCCCGACGAGGTTATGCCACCGAAGGGGTCAAGGCTCAACGCAAGCCAGGTCGACCTGATCCGCGCCTGGATCGACCAGGGGGCCGAGTGGTTCTCCAGGTCGAACGTTCCGGTACAGGCAGAGCAGGGGACGCACTGGTCGCTCAAACCGCTCATCCGACCCGACGTGCCTCGCCCGATCAACCAAGGGTGGGGGCGGACGCCGATCGATCATTTCATCCTAGCCAGGCTCGAGGAGAAGGGGCTATCACCATCGCCCGAAGCGGATCGGAGAACCCTGATTCGGCGGTTGACTTTCGACATGACCGGACTACCGCCGACTCCCGAGGATGTCACCGCTTTCATTGCCGACCCGGCGGCCGACGCCTATGAACGGTTGGTCGATCGACTGTTGGAGAGTCCCCGCTATGGCGAGCGCTGGGCAAGGCGGTGGATGGACGTCGTCCACTTCGCCGAAACCCACGGAAACGACCAGGACCGCCCTCGGCCCAATGCCTGGCCCTATCGCGACTACCTGATCCGGTCGTTCAACAATGATACCCCGTACACAAGGTTCGTTCAGGAGCAACTCGCCGGCGATGTCTTATTCCCCGGCGATCCGCAAGCGATTGTCGCACTCGGCTTCATCGCCGCAGGCCCCTGGGACGAAAGTTCTCAGCGCGACATTCGGGACGATACCCTCGACAAGAAGGTCGCTCAAAACCTCGACCGCGACGACATGGTGGCAACCACCATGGCCACTTTCACCAGCTCCACAGTCCACTGCGCCCGTTGCCACGACCACAAGTTTGACCCGATTTCGCAGGCGGAGTATTACGGCCTTCAGGCGGTCTTCGCGGGCGTCGACCGCGCAGAACGACCGTATGACCTCGACCCCAAATCTGAATCCCTCCGCGCACCCTTGCTCGCGAAGAAGAAGGGCCTTCAATCAAGCCGAAAAGAGGAAGTCGATGCGATGCTCGACCCAGCGATTCGCACGGCACTTGCCTCGGGGCAGGCCGCCTGGGAGTCGGCCGCTGCCGAGTCGATCGCCTGGATAACGCTCGATCCCTTGACGTTTACCTCGGCCGGAGGCGCAACGACGGACAAGCAGCCGGATGGCTCGATCCGGTTCGGCGGCCCCAGGCCCGAGGTCGATACCTACACGATCGTGGCGCGGTCCGGCTTGAAGGGGATCACCGCGGTTCGCCTCGAGGTCCTGAGCGACGACAGTCTGCCCCAGAAAGGGCCGGGCCGCCAGGATAACGGCAACCTCCATCTATCCGAGTTCCGGATCAAGGCCGCCCCCGTATCAAACACGGCGGCCGCTCGGCCGATCCTCTTGCGCAACCCGGCCGCTGACTTCGATCAGCAAGGGTGGGATATCGCCAAGGCGATCGACGGCAACCCGGCGACGGCTTGGGGAATCCACCCTGCGGTTGGCAAGTCCCACCAGGCGATCTTCGAGACTTCCGAACTGCTGGGGATCGACGGCGAGACGGAGCTGACCTTCACTCTCGAGCAATCGCACGGCGGCGGCCACCTGATCGGCCGGCTCAGACTCTCGGCAGCCACGACATCCCACCCGACGTTGGCCCGGCCGCTGCCGGACCCGATTGCCAAGATCCTCACGACCCCCACGCCGATCCGTACCGAGGCCGAACGAGCGGAGCTGACGGCGTACTACTACACGATCGCCCCCGAGATCAAAGCGGTGATCGAGGAACTGGAGCGGAAGCTCGCCGCGATCCCACCCGTGTCAAAGGTCTACGCCGCCGCTCACGACTTCACGCCCGAGCATAGCTTCGTTCCAGCGAAGGCTCCCCGGCCGGTCCATGTCCTGAAGCGGGGCGATATCAATAACCCGGTTCGTCCGGCGGCGCCGGGGGCCTTGGCGTGCGTACCAGGCCTCGACGCGCGGTTCACGCTGGCCGACCTCAACGACGAGGGGAGCCGCCGCGCGGCCCTGGCTCGCTGGATCACCGACCCGAAGAATGTTCTGACCTGGCGCTCGATCGTCAACCGGGTCTGGCACTACCATTTCGGCCGAGGCCTGGCCGATTCGCCCAATGACCTCGGCCAGATGGGAGCGAAGCCAAGTCACCCCGAGTTGGTCGACTGGCTGGCTGTCACGTTCCGAGACGGCGGCGGGTCACTCAAGCAGCTGGACCGTCTGATCTTCACCAGTTCCGTTTATCGCCAAGCGTGCCGTCACGATGCGCGGGCGGCCGAGCTGGACGCCGACAATACCTTGCTTTGGCGGATGAATCGTGCGCGACTCGATGCGGAGTCGGTGCGCGACGCGGTTCTTCAGATCTCCGGCAAGCTCGACTTGACGATGGGTGGGCCGTCGGTGCGCCAGTTCGTCGAATCCCCCGGCATTCACGTTACCCCGATGGTGAACTACCTCCAGTTTGACGTCGACAGCCCGGCGAGCTACCGGCGGAGTGTTTATCGGTTCCTGTTTCGTACACTCCCCGATCCATTTATGGATTCAATGGACTGCCCCGACGCGTCGCAGCTCAGCCCGACGCGAAACGCGTCGGTGACTGCGCTCCAAGCCCTGGCGATGCTGAACGACCGCTTCATCGTGCGGCAGAGCGAACACTTTGCCGAGCGGGTCGGCAAGCTCGCCCTCGACACCGCCGGCCAGGTCGAGGCGGCCTATCAGCTCGCAATCGGCCGCTCGCCCTCCCATGAAGAGTCTGAGGCGTTCGTCGCATACGCTGCCAAGCACGGCATGGCCAATGCGTGCCGCCTGATCCTGAATAGTAACGAGTTCATGTTCGTGAATTAGAGGATCGGGACCGCCATGACCATCGCAACCTCTTCACCTGACCTACTCGGCCGCCGCGAGTTCCTCTGGCGACTCGGGGGAGGGCTGGGCGGAATCGCAGTGGCCCAGATGCTGGGCAAAGACGGCCTGCTGGCGGGCACTACGGAGGCAATGGCCAAGCTTGATGGCGGCTTGCATCATCGGCCCAAGGTCCGTCGAATCGTTCAACTCTTCATGAACGGTGGCGCCAGCCAGTGCGACACGTTCGACTACAAGCCCGAACTGATCAAACGCCATGGCCAGACGTTCGACCCCGGCAGCCGGGTCGAGGCCGTGACGAGCGTGCCGGGCAAGGTCCTCAAGAGCCCCTGGGATTGGAAGCAGTACGGCGAGTCCGGCCGCTGGGTTAGCTCCGTGTTCCCGCATGTTGCGACGATCGTGGATGACCTGGCCTTCCTGATGTCGATGGCCTCCAAAACAAACGTCCACGGCCCGGCCAGCTACATGCAGAACACGGGGTTTGTCACGCCCGGGTTCCCGAGCATGGGCTCCTGGATCTCGTACGGCCTGGGCAGCCTGAACGACAATCTCCCCACCTTCGTCGTTCTGCCCGACTCACGCGGCCTGCCGTACAACAATTCCGGCAACTTCTCCTCGGCCTTCCTGCCCGTTGCCCATCAAGGAACGATCATCAAGGCCACCGCCCCGGTGCCAATCGCCGACCTGTTCCCGCCCGAGTCGGCCCGATACATCACACCCACGGCCGAGGCAGATGGCCGGGCCTTGCTCAAGACCTTGAATCGCGACCACATGACCCGGTCACCGGGAGACTCACGGCTTGAGGCTCGCCTCTCGTCTTACGAGATGGCCGCGCGGATGCAGCTCAGTGCGCCCGAAGTGCTCAATCTCTCGGGTGAGTCGCAGGCCACCCGCGCACTCTATGGACTCGACGACAAGGTCACTGATGAGTTCGGGCGCAATTGCCTCACCGCGCGACGCCTGCTTGAACGTGGCGTCCGCTTCGTCCAGGTCTGGAGCGGTGCCGGGGGAGCGACAGGGAACTGGGACAACCACAACGACGTCGACAAGGCCCTCGGATCGATCGCACTCAGCACCGACAAGCCAGTCGCTGGGTTGGTCAAGGATCTCAAGGCCCGTGGCCTCCTGGAGGACACCCTGGTGATCTGGACCACCGAGTTCGGCCGGATGCCCTTCAGCCAAGGGAGCCTGGGACGCGACCATAACGGCGGCACCTTCGTCTCCTGGCTCACTGGGGCAGGCATTGAGGGGGGCGTAGCTTTCGGCGAGAGCGACGAGTGGTCCTGGAAGGCCCGGCACCCCACCTACTGCTACGACCTCCACGCCACGATCCTCCATTTGCTTGGCATCGATCACGAGCGCCTGACGTTTCGCCATAATGGTAGCGACCGCCGCCTGACCGACGTCCACGGGCGGGTCATTAACGAGATCCTTCGTTCACCAGCATCGTCGTAGGTACGACTTGCCCTCGTCGATTTCGAGCGTACGCACCGGAAACGAGAGCGATCCTTGATGAAGCGAATCTTCCAGATAGGGTGTTCCCTGTTCCTGATCGGGACGTTGCCGCTTGCCGGTGCCGAGAAAGGATCGGCGCCCGCCAGCGCCACGGGTCTCGACTTCTTCGAAGCCAAGATCCGACCGGTCCTCGTCGCGCACTGCTATCAGTGCCATTCCGTCGACGCGGGTAAGTCCAAGGGAAATCTCCTACTCGATTCCAGGGAGGCGATCCGAGCGGGGGGAGACAGTGGCCCGGCCATCGTGCCCGGCGACCCGGACGCGAGTCTCTTGCTCAGGGCCATTTCCCACGTCGACCCGGATCTCAAGATGCCGCCCAAGACGGATCGCCTGCCGGAATCCGTCATCAACGACATCAAGTCATGGATCCAGGCTGGGGCCGCAGACCCTCGGGAAAAGGGAACCGTCAATGCGATTCGCCCCCCCGTAGACCTCGAGTCAGGCCGCCGGTTCTGGTCGTTCCGGAAGCCCGACGACCATCAACCACCGGCCTCAAAGAATCCCGGCTGGGCCAGGCGCAACCTCGATCATTTCATCCTGGCACAACTGGGTTCTCACGGTCTCGTTCCGAGGGAGGATGCAGAGCCGGCCACCTTGCTCCGACGGCTCCACTTCGACCTGGTGGGTCTCCCCCCCACGCCTGAGACGGTTCATCACTTTCTCGAGAGCATCCATACTGATGGGATCGAGACAGCATTGGCAGCGGAAGTGGATTCATTGCTCGCCTCGAAGCAATACGGCGAACGCTGGGGCAGGCACTGGCTCGACGTGGCCCGCTTCGCTGAATCCAGCGGCAAAGAAGCGAACATCTCATTTCCCTATGCCTGGCGCTATCGTGACTACGTGATCGACGCGGTGAATGCCGATCTGCCGTTCGACCGTTTTTTGGTGGAACAGATCGCCGGCGATTTGCTTCCCGCTGATAGCGACGTCGAGCGAGCCCGCCTGTTGATCGCCACCGGATACCTCGCGGTCGGAACCAAGAACCTCGACGAATCGAACAAAGTCCAGTTCGCGGCCGACCTTGTCGACGAGCAAATCGATGCCTTGACGCGTGGGGTGATGGCCAATTCGGTGGCCTGCGCACGTTGCCACGACCACAAGCTCGACCCGTTCTCGATGGAGGATTATTATGCCCTGGCTGGAATCTTCGCCAGCACGAAGACCTACTTCGGCACCGCGATCTCGCCGTCAAACCAGGTGGGCGGCGACCCCTTGGTTCTCCCTCGAGGCGCAGGTCAACCGATCTTGCATGCGTCGATCACTCCGGAGAAAGTCGCCAGCCTGAAACAAGAGCTCGCGACCCTCAAGAAAGAGAAGGTGACCACCCTCTCCGACGCATTGCGGATCTTCTGGAGGTCGGGAGGTATTGAAGGGGAACTGGAGAAGGTCGATGACAAAGGGCAAGCACTTCCCTTGGCGATGGGTGCGACCGATCGCGAAACCATTGGCGATAAGCCGTTGTTGGAACGTGGCGAGATCGGCCGACCCGGCAAACCGGTGCCTCGCGGTTTCCCTCGGGTCGTTGCAATCGCAGACGCCGGCTCGATTTCATCGCATCAGAGCGGACGGCTTGAACTGGCACGCTGGCTGACCCACCCGGACCATCCGTTGACGGCCCGGGTGATGACCAATCGCGTCTGGCGTCACTTGTTCGGCGTGGGGATCGTGAGCTCGGTCGACAACTTCGGTTTCAGCGGCCAACGACCAAGCCACCCGGAATTGCTCGATCATCTGGCGGTACGCCTCGTTGCCGACGGCTGGTCGGTCAAGAAGCTTGTCCGGGAAATCGTCCTTTCACGCACCTATCGCCAAGCGTCGACCTATGACGAAAAGTCATTCGAGGCCGATCCGGAAAACCGGCTACTCTGGCGATCCGCCAAGCGTCGGCTCGACGCCGAAGTCATACGCGACGCCATGCTCTTGGTATCGGGTGAGCTCGACACCTCGCGTCGCGTTGGCTCACTCGTAGGCAAAGAGATCGGTGATCGACCGATTTCCCTGATCGGGCTGGATAACCGCTTGCCTGCCGATCTTGACGCATCAAAGCATCGGTCGGTCTACTTGCCTGTCCTCCGCGACCGCTTGCCCGACGTCCTCGACCTGTTTGACTTCGCCGAACCGAGTCTTGTCACCGGAGATCGCGAGACCACAAACGTCCCGCTCCAGGCGCTCTATCTGATGAACAGCCCGTTCATGGAAGCACGGGCCAAGGCATTGGCCGATCGCCTGATGGGCGAGGCCGGCGACGACGAATCGCGGATCCGTCGTGCCTTCCTCCACTGCTACAGTCGCATCCCAACCGACGACGAGATGTTGATGGCCACGTCGTTCTTGACACGAGGAAAGCAGCTCGCCGGAGACGATGAAAAACTCCGCCGTCAGGTCCTTGCCATCTGCTGCCAGGCTCTGCTGTCGACCGCCGAGTTCAGGAACCTTGATTAGGAGCTCAGTGCACATGGCCACAAAACATCCTGGCGATCGGCCGGCGTCACTCATCTCGCGTCGCCAGATGCTGCAAACCTCCGCATCGGGGTTCGGGTACCTGGCGTTCGCCGGCTTGGCCCACGATGCAGCGGCCCAGGATGCCGCCCGGCGATCTCGTGGATCGACCTTGAACGCCAAGGCTCCCCACTTTCCCGCGCGGGCCAAACGGGTCATCTTCCTATGCATGAACGGTGGTCCGTCGCATGTCGATACATTCGATTATAAACCCAAGCTGAACCAGCAGTCGGGTGAAACCACAAGTATCGGTCGCGACCGCGGCAAAGCGAAGCTCCTTGGCTCCCCATTCAAGTTCGCTCAGCACGGCGAGTCGGGTCTCTGGATTTCGGAGGTCTTCCCACAGTTGGCGAAGCAGGCCGACAACCTCTGTTTGATCCGTAGCATGCACACCGACCTACCGAATCATTCGCAAGCCTTCACGCAGATGCACACCGGCAGTTTCCAGTTTGTGCGACCGTCGGTCGGCGCCTGGTCGTTGTACGGCCTGGGCAGCGAGAATACCAATTTGCCCGGCTTCGTCACGTTGAATCCTCCGACCGACAACGGAGGCGTGCGAAACTACGGCAGCGCTTTCCTGCCCGCAACCTGCCAGGGAACCAAGATGGGGGGGAACCAGATCCCCGGGTTCTACGCCGCGCTCTTCGGCAAGGACGAAGAGCCGGGCCCGCCGATGAAGAACATCGCAAACAAGAACCTCCCGCACGACCTGCAACGTGCGCAGATCGACCTGATCCGAAATCTGAATCAGCGGAAGCTCGAGCGCGACGTGCATCACCCGGAGATCGAAGGAGCGATTGAATCCTTCGAACTCGCGTTCCGGATGCAGGATGAAGTCCCTGAATTGCTCGACATGCGATCCGAACCCGAGTCGATCCGCAAGCTCTATGGCGTTGGCTCGGGCCTACCCACCGATCGATTCGCACGTCAGTGCATCATGGCCCGTCGCCTGTCCGAAGCTGGCGTCCGGTTCGTCGAGATCACGGCTCCGGTCGCCTGGGATCACCACTTCCTCATCCAAGATGCGCTTCCGAAGAGTGCGGTTGCCACAGACCAACCGATTGCCGCTCTGCTGACCGACCTGAAGCAACGTGGGCTGTTGGAAGAGACGCTCGTGATCTGGGCCGGCGAGTTCGGCCGTACCCCCTACGGTCAGAGCACGTTTGGCCGTGACCACAACAACAAGGGTTACACCCTCTGGATGGCAGGCGGCGGCGTCAAAGGGGGCCTGGCGTACGGTGAGACCGACGAATACGGCTACGAGGCGGTTGTAGATCCTGTTCACGTCCACGATTGGCACGCGACGATCCTGCATCTGCTCGGCCTCGATCACAAACAACTGACGTTCAACTACGGCGGCCGCGATTTCCGGCTAACCGATGTCTACGGAAACGTGGTCAAAGAGATCATGATCTGAAAAATGATCGCTGAATTTTTGAGGCGAGCGGAGAGTGTCAGCTCCCCATCTTTTGGATGATCTCGAAAGCTTTCTCCGCGACTCAAGTTCATCGGCCCGTTCTGTTTGCGAACACTGATCCATTCCCGCCGCTCGCAATCCACATAACCTTGCTCTTCTTTCACCTGGTCACCTGGTGACTACCAACCTGAATCAGCCTCGGCGCGTTGAACGTGGCTACGTCCATCGAATTCGCTCGCGGACGCTTCAGACCAAGAAACAAGCGATACCCGCGATACACAATGGGGATTGAGGGTTAAGCCACAATGCTTAACCCACGATCCCCATTATTGTCGACAAGTCTATGCGTCTTAACCTGTTACTTTGTGTGACCGTGGTCGGATGACGCCGACTCGTAGTGTCGCTTGAGCAAGTCGTCACCAAAATCGCTCTCGAAATCGCGCCAGACGCTGTGAACGTGGTTGGCGTTGTTCTGAGTGTTGTCGTATTCGATCAGAAAGGTCGGCCCTTGGATACGGTAGTAGTGGGGCTGACCAAGTTCCAGACCACCCGCCCAGGCGAAGCCGATCTTATCAACGCCCGCCTTCAAGATCTTGCCCAGGTCATTCGCGGCCAGTTCGGGGCGGAGTCGCTCGGCATAGAGGACCACGATCGAGTTCAGCAGTTCTTTCTGCTCGGCATTGAGTTCCGTGACAAGGATGCCGGCGGGCTCGAGCGGCTTGGCTTTCCGAAGGGCCAGCGAGAGGATGTCCTTGGGGGCCACGTCCTCGACGATTCCTTTCTTGCGCTGTTCGTCGTTCAGCGACTTCACGAGCTTACGGCCCAAGTCTTCCTCTTCGCCAAGCACGCGAAGTCCCTTACGAGGCCCGTCTTTGACCTCGGCGGGATTGGTCCCCATGAAGGTCGGTCCACCGACGACCCCTTGGTCACCCACGATCGTGAAATTGAGGGCCAAGTGGTGCCCTTCGACTCGCCATCCCCAAGGTTGCTTGGGGTCGGTCGAACCCGGCTTGCCGAAGATGTTGAAGAAGTAGAGTTCCGGATCGCGAACCGGCCCTGACCCCTTTTCGATCGAGGCGAGGATCTGCTCCAGGCTCATGATCGTCCCGGCCTTGATGGTGCCTCGCTGGCTCAAACCGCTGGAGAGCAAGCCGTAGGCCAAGGCTCGCTGGTCGCCCGTCATTTCCTTGATCGGGAGCCCTTTGCGTGGCCTCGGAATGAAGTGCCAGTCATAGCGAAGCGGGTCGGTAAACTCAAACCCGGCCTTGAGCTTCTGCTCGGGTGTGAGATCCGCCCAAAGGTTATTGGCCGCCTCCGCCATCTCGCGGCTGGCCTTGGCCATTGGCGCTTCGTGGGTATGCGCCCCCGGGCCATCGTGGGCAAACGACTGGGTTGCGTACGACGAGAGCGCCGTGGCCGTCAGGACGAAGAGGAGAGATCGGGAACGATTCATTGCGAATGAGCCCTGGTCTGGGGTGATCGAAAGAGCGTCTTACTTTGGCCCTATGGTATCGAGACGGTCGCCAATGTCACTCTGTTTTTAGAGCAGTCTCAGTTCTGGCGGAATACGACGGAATATGCGGTTAGCTGCGTTCAGGTACGCAATTCGAGTCTCCCTCTCGCTTCAGGACCAGAACGCGAGCCGCCTCTTTTGAGCGGGTTGCAAGTATGCGATAAGCTTCCGGCATGGCGAAGAAACATACGAACAAGGGCCGCCCTCCGGCCAAGGCAACAACCACACCGGCGCCCCGTAAGCTCCTGACGGATCTCCGGGCCCTCATCTTGGCGACGCGAACCGGCGTCGCCCAGGCCGTCAACTCGGCCCAAGTCCTTCTCAATTGGCAAATCGGCCACCGCCTCCGGATCGACATCCTCGGCACAAAGCGAGCTGGGTACGGCGAACGGATTATCGAAACGGTCGCTGAGGGTCTGTCCGCCGATTATGGGCGTGGCTTCTCGGAGAAGAATCTGCGCCACATGATCCGTTTCGTCGAGCGGTTCCCCGACCGCGAGATTGTCTCCGCACTGAGTAGACAATTGGGCTGGACTCACTTTCGCTCGCTCATCTACATCGATGACGCGCTCAAACGCGAATTTTACGCCGAGATGTGCCGTATCGAGCGGTGGAGCACACGGACGCTCGAGAAGAAAATCGGGGGCATGCTCTTCGAGAGAACCGCGCTCTCGCGAAAACCCGATCAGTTGGCCCGGCAAGAGCTCGCCGCCCTCCGGGACGAGGACCGCGTCTCGCCCGACCTGGTCTTTCGCGACCCGTATCTCCTCGACTTTCTCGGGCTCAAAGATATCTACGGCGAGCGGGACCTGGAGGCGGCCATCCTCCGGGAACTCGAGTCTTTCATCCTGGAGCTCGGGGCCGGCTTCGCGTTCGTGGCTCGCCAAAAGCGAATCACGGTCGACGACCAGGATTACTACCTCGACCTGCTCTTCTACCATCGGAAGCTCCGTCGGATGGTGGCCGTCGAGCTCAAAATGGGCGTCTTCCAGGCCGCGGACAAGGGGCAGATGGAGCTCTACCTCCGGTGGCTGGAACGATACGAGATGGAGCCTGGAGAGGAACCGCCGCTGGGCCTGATCCTCTGCGCCGGCAAGTCGGACGAGCACGTCGAGCTCCTGCAGCTCGACAAGAGCGGCATCCGGGTCGCCGCCTACCTGACGGACCTCCCACCGAAAAAGCTTCTAGAGCAGAAACTCCACGAATCGGCCCTCCGGGCGAAAGCTCGTCTTGAGGCACGGAACTCAGCCTCGGAGAGCTCCGATTGAAGTGCCGGATCGACGGTTTATCAAACGGCCGAATGAATGCGGCGGGCGGATATGCCGATCGTGGACTTCGCAAACAGGTACGGCTTCCGTAGGGCGAAAACTTCAATGCACTGCTGCGAATGGAAGACCTGAGTAGCCCTAAAAAGGTGGTGCCGATTTACTCCATAATTAGTATATCAAATTTCACATTTTCCCTTGCGCTCTAGCATAACGCCTTTTATGATGGACCGCATGGACGCATCAACTCCGAAGCAATCGACCACGGATTGTGTCAACCGTCAATCGCACACGGCGCTCTTGCTGGGGATGGTTCCCTCCCCCATTCGCCAGGCCGGCGAACAAGCCGCCCGCCGTTTCGTCGAGTTCTTCACCGCCAACATCCGTAACCCGAATACGCGTCAAGCCTATGCCCGAGCAGTCAGCCATTTCTTCGGCTGGTGTGCGGAGCGAGCGATCGCTCTGCATGAGGTCGAACCAATACTCGTGGCCGCCTACATCGAACAGCATCCCGGAAGCGCCCCCTCCAAGAAGCAAGCCCTCGCAGCGATCCGGATGCTGTTTGATTGGCTGGTGGTCGGCCAGGTCTTACCGATGAACCCCGCGTCATCGGTTCGTGGCCCCAAACACGTCACAAAACGCGGAAAGACGCCCGTACTCGAAGCCGATCAGGCCCGGCAGTTGCTGGACTCCCTCGACATCCGCTCCATCTCCGGCCTTCGTGACCGTGCCTTGATCGCCGTCATGGTTTACAGCTTCGCCCGCGTTTCGGCCGTAGTCGGCATGAACGTCGGCGATTATTTTCAGAACGGTAAACGCCGGTGGTTCCGGTTCCACGAGAAGGGGGGAAAGGTGCTCGAGGT
This sequence comes from Singulisphaera acidiphila DSM 18658, assembly GCF_000242455.2. Classification (GTDB taxonomy): domain Bacteria; phylum Planctomycetota; class Planctomycetia; order Isosphaerales; family Isosphaeraceae; genus Singulisphaera; species Singulisphaera acidiphila. The sequence goes on along the minus strand of NC_019893.1, from coordinate 19,407 downwards.
TCCGGTCCACAGCAAGGCCGAAGCGTATCTTGACGCCTACCTGACAGCCGCCGAAATTGGCGACCAAACCCACACCCCTCTGTTTCGTTCGATCACTCGCCATCGCACCATCGGCACCACCCAGCCGCATCGAACCGACGTCTTCCAGATGATCAAACGACGCGTGAAAGTAGCGGGACTACCTGCCACCACCGGTTGCCACACATTTCGAGCCACCGGGATCACCGTCTTCTTGCAAAATGGCGGCACGGTAGAAAAGGCCCAGCAGATCGCCGGGCACGAGTCGCCAAGGACGACCAAACTCTACGACCGCACAAACGACGCGATCACAGTCGGCGAGGTTGAACGGATCGTGATTTGATCCGTTCCAAACGAAGCTTCAAACAAGTACATCCCCTTCGACAAGCTCGGGGAAACGTCCGATAATGAGGCTTATGTTCTATTATCCTACCCACATACTGCCTTGGCAGTAGAATCATTGAGAAATTCGCTTTTCGAATACGAATCGCGTCTGATCTCAAAGCTGAGACTGAACAGGCAGCCACAATTTCAGGCGTACGGGCTTCTGCATTTATCCTCAGCACAACGTGACAGCATGCGCAAGCCCCTTCAAAACAGCTCGCTGATCGGACTGCCGTCTTCGACGATGGCCCGCGGACGGCCAACCGTATCGAGATAGGTGGTGTCGAGAGGAACACCCATGTGCTGGTAGATCGTCGCAGCCAGGTCAGCGGACGTGACCGGCCGATCCTTGATATGGCCGCCATCGCTCTCACTTGATCCGATGACTTGCCCATGTCGAAGGCCACCGCCTGCCAACGACATTGACATGACAGGGTTCCAGTGATTCCGGCCGTCGGTGCTTCCTTGTGTCCCCATCATGGGCGTGCGGCCGAACTCGCCCATGGCGATTACCAGAACGTCATCGAGCAGCCCACGCTCGCCCAGGTCGCTGACCAGGGTCGTGATCAGGCGATCGAAGAGGGGGAGCAACGGTCCTAGCCCCTTGCTGATCCCGCCGTAAGGGGGAATGTTGTCACCGTGGTTGTCCCAGGTGCCTGAAGCCGTGTGGTGGCTGAGGTCGAGAGTGACGAAGCTGACACCCGACTCAACCAGGCGACGGGCCAGCAGTGCTTGCTGACACCAAAGGTGCGGTCCGTATCGTTCGCGGATCGCAGCCGGTTCCTTCGACAGGTCGAACGCATCGCGCGCCTGCCGACCAAGGAGCAGGTCCACGGCCTGTTGCCCAAACTTGTCCATACCTTCCATTGATCCGGAGCGGTCGATCTCGCTCCGCATCCGATCGAGCTCCCCGAGCAGGGCCCGGCGATCTTGCAGTCGTTCAAAAGTCAGGCCACGGGGAAGTTGGAAGAATCCGGCATCGGTCTTCCTTCCCGTGTCGACCCCAACGTTGTCGTAGATCGGTAGTTTCGTCGCGTTATCGGCGATGAACGGGTCGTACTGCTTGCCAAGGTAACCGGCAAACGCGAGGTGGGACCGCGACTTCATGAACGCGACGTAGGGGGGCATCCCAGGATGGTTGGGGCCGTGGTGTTTCGCCACGATCGAACCAATAGCTGGATACATCTCGGCCGCCGGGTTGATGCGTGGCTCGGCATCACGGTTAGCCGTCTGGAAGACCTTGTTCGGCTCGTGGTTGCTGAACCGCGCATCGACCGAGCGAATGATCGTGAATTGATCAAGCATGGCCGCCTGCCTGGGCAGATGCTCGCAGATCCGCACGCCGGGCAGCCGGGTCGGAATCGTCCCGAACGGCCCTCGGTTCTCCAGCGGGCGATCGGGCTTGGGATCCCAGGTGTCGATCTGGCTCGGGCCGCCCGTCATCCAGAGCAAGATCACGCTCTTGCGGCCACCGATTGGCCGACCGGCCTCAGAGGCCAGGGCGCGGCTGCGAAGCAGCCTGGGCACAGTGAGCCCCGCCATCCCCATCAATCCTGCCTTGAGCATGTTCCGGCGGCCGACCACCATCAGCCCTTCCCGCTCCAGGGGATTGAGCCCGGCGAATGCGTGTGGGTGATCGTGCGGGAGTCGATCGTGGCTCGGCATGAATGCCATCCTCATGTACCGGTCGAAACGGGCCCTGGCTGTGTTTCGATCCGGATCCCCATGATACAGCATTCAACAATTCGCGGGGACTACAGATTCAACCCTCATTCAACAATTTTCAGAGACCCCAAATTCAGACATCGAACCCGCCCTGCCCCTCGCTCTGTAATCAAAGCGCTGGTTGACCCGGCTCTCGCAAAAGATCCCTCAAGTAACGTCCGTAGTCGTTGGGGAGTTTGCTCGCGAGATTCTCAACCTGAGTGCTCGAAATGTATCCCATCCGGTAGGCCACTTCTTCGATACAGGCGATTTTGAGCCCTTGGCGTGATTCAATCGTCTCGACATAGTTGGCTGCCTGGTTCAAGGAATCAATCGTGCCGGTGTCGAGCCAGGCGAACCCTCGGCTGAACCGTTCGACACGAAGCTGGCCGCGGGAGAGGTACTCACGGTTGACGTCGGTGATCTCGAGCTCGCCGCGCGATGACGGCTTCAGGTTCGCGGCGATATCAACGACCTGATTGTCGTAGAAGTAAAGACCGGTTACCGCAAACTGAGACCGCGGCCGCGCAGGCTTCTCTTCGATCGAAACGGCGTTGCCCTGGGCATCGAACTCGACCACGCCATAGCGTTCGGGATCCCTGACCTGATAGGCAAATACGGTCGCGCCCGTCTGGGCGGTGCGGGCCCTGGCCAACATCACCTGAAAGCCTTGGCCGTAGAAGATGTTGTCCCCCAGGATCAGGCCCACTGACGACGAGCCAATAAACTCGCGGCCAATCAGAAAGGCCTGGGCAAGCCCGCCCGGTTGCGGTTGCACGGCGTAGCGAATCGACAGCCCAATCTGATGGCCATCCCCAAGTACACGCTCGAAGTTGCCGATATCCTCGGGCGTCGAAATCAACAGGATGTCGCGAATTCCCGCCAGCATCAAGGTTGAGAGCGGATAATAGATCATCGGCTTGTCGTAGATCGGCAATAACTGCTTGCTGATCGCACGGGTGATCGGATAAAGCCGGGTCCCCGTTCCCCCCGCCAGGATGATGCCCTTGGGAAACATTTCCTGGTCCTTCATGATGGAAGCGCTCCGGCATTGTGAATGGCTGGGCAAGACGATCGGAGGTCATGCTAGCGGCCCTGCCAAAGTGTGGCAAGGCGGCCCGGGCCCTTACGCATTCACAAACACCTTCGCTCCTCGCTCGTTAATTGGCGAGAATCCAGCTTGATCGCGCGGCGCCGATTCCATCAGCCTAGTGGAAATCGCCGGGGGAATCGACACGGCGTTGCCTGGCCCACTCGGAAGTCAGTGACGGGCACGTCTATCTTCAACTCACTGGCGGGCATCCTACCGACTCTGGCTCGTCAGCGGGGCTCGTGAACTTGAAGAAGCCCATCATGATGAAATCAAGGTGAAGTTCGGTCGTGTCACCGAGGAAGACAAGATCCGACTTACGGCTACGGCCCCTGCTCTCGGGCTTGCCTCCGAGATCGCCCATTCCCGATCGAGTCAACCATTCAACAAGTCGGCGCAAACCTCGGCCCGACGGGGGGATCCCGGGCCGAGTGCTTCGAGTTGAGGTTAGAGGCTGTCGGCGCTGATGACCTCTCCGCCCGCTTTGGTGGCGATCGCTCCCCAAGTCGCCAGGCTGACGCTATCTTTAACAAACCGGACCGAGCCGTCGAGCATCCCGACGTTGACCCCACCCGAGTGGTAGGAACTTGCGCCGATCATCGTTCCAACGGACCAGATGACCGTGGCGGAGTAGCCTTCCTTTTGATTGCCGTAAACGCATGCTTTCTTATTCGGCGGCTGGAGGTGGCTGTAGCAACCGCCGATGCCACATCCTCCGTCACTCCAAGAATAACCTTTGGTATTCCAGTTCTGGGTGGTGCTCGTCTGGCAAGTCGCGCCGATGCTGCTCAAAACCGCCTGCCAACCCACCGCCCCGCCCGGGATGGCGGGCGTCGTGGTGCTAAGGTTGGTGCCGATCGAATAGACCTGCCAGAGGCCGTCGCCGGCCGTCCCCTTTCCCTTCACCCACTCGCTGTGCATGGCCGTGTTCGATGTCCCGTCGAGAATTGACGCGATCGTGACAACACCGCCATTGGAGGAACCGTAGTTAATTCCGCCACTAGGATACTGACCGATCACATACGCGGGCCCATCGATCTGGCCGCCATTGAACGACAAGCTCGTCCCGATGTTATTCCCATAGTTGCAATCGCCGAAGTTGTGGCCAACGTATTGCGACATACCCCGGTTCACGGTCGTCCCGTCGGAGGGGCAGAGAAATGTGGCGACGTTGGTTGCGGAGACAGTGCCGTTCTGAGCGAGGTTGTAGGCAATCGACTGATTGAAGGCATTGTAGAGAGACACCTGCTCCATGTAATGAAGGATGCGAACCTTCATCCCGAAGTCGTTCGCATTGGCCGTTACGCTGTTGTAGATCGTCGCATTGTCGGTGGGCGGCAGGCAGCCGTTGGTGTCGTGGTAATTCTGGATCGCTAGACCCATCTGCTTCAGGTTGTTGACGCACTGGGAGCGGCGGGCGGCCTCGCGGGCCGCTTGCACGGCCGGAAGCAAGAGGGCGATCAAAACGGCGATAATCGCAATGACAACCAACAATTCAATCAGAGTGAAACCTTGACGCCTCATGGGAAGGACCTCGCATTCCTAAAAAAAAAATCAGGAAAGTCGCACGACACGGCAAAACGGCCCAAGCCAACCTGTGAGCAAGGTTAACAAACGCTGATTCATATCTTGCTCAACGGAGATCGACCTCACGGCTGGACCGTCAGAACAAACTCGATTCGAATTGAATCGCGTGAATCAATCCCTCTTCGTTGCAGGCACCTGCTCCGCCAACGATGCCGGCTCACCCCCCGGGGCGGCTTCGAGAGGCTGGATGAAGACGATAATGACCGCGGATTTCCTCGATCGTGAGCGGGCGGTTGTAGATGGCAACCTCGTCCATCCAGCCTACAAACGGCCGGCTCGTATCTTCGTTATGCTTGGGAAGCGTGGTCAGTCGTCCGAGGATGATCTGACTGGCCCGATTGGAATAGACCGGGTCAACATGCAATGGCGAAGTGCGTTCGCCATCCAGGAAGAGCTCCATACGGTCTTCATTCAACTGGCCCACCAGATGATGCCATTGCAAAGGCATATAATTCGATTTCGAATACAAATTATCGCCACCGTTATAACTTGTCGGAAAACGGTGTAAGAGCCGCAAGGAGGCCGGCTGATGCAACTTTCCTCGGACTCGGGACGTCAGTTCGAGGAGGAACTTGAAGTGGAGCTCCGAGGAATGGTTCACCTGCACGGTCGGCGAATCCTCGAGCAAGCTGACCAGCGCGGCGTGGGAAATTCCCTGGGACAAGAACCAGAGTTCGACTGAATAGCCCGGGTGTCGCGGCGGTTCCCAGAGTCCGTTGACTGTCAGATACTGGCCCGTCGATCCCGGCTCGAACACCGCGCTCCGGTTACCCGTCCCCGGACTTGACAGGTGGATCGGCCCCTCGGCTCGCAATGAGGGGTGGCCTGGGATTTCATTCGGGATCAGTCCGTCCGTTAGCGAGTCAAATCGCCAGTAACCCCAAGGCCTCGCCTGGATGACCGCGTCGCGATAGCGGCGGTCCAGGACCAAGGGGGATGTCGCTTGCCTCGAAAGCGAAATGAAGTCGTCGCCCTGAATTCCCGAGTCGATCACTTCGGCCTGGGGATCGATGTTGAAGCCATGGCTCTTCGGGTCCATCATGCGGCTGCGGCGGTAGGTCCCCACCTCGTTCAACAGCGCAGCCTCAACCCTCCCCTTAAAGACCTTGCCCTGCATCTTGCCGTCGGAACCGATGTTTAGTCCGAACTCCGTCCCCAAGTCTACGACCGCCGAACCAGGCCCGGAAACGACGAAGCCTTCGGCCCCCTCCGGGACCCGGGCGCGCAGCCGGCCCGAGCGAACGTGAACCTTGTCGAAGGAGAGGAGTTCCACGTCCGCCGGCCCTTCGACCACGAGGGAAACTCCGGTAAACATGCTTAAAAAGAGACGTCCCGAGCGAAAGCGGAGCCGACCGCCCGCGAGAATGTCCCCTTCCGACGGATGCGCATGATCCGTCGACTCCCACTGCAAACCCTCGAGCTTGACGACCAGCGCAATGCCTCGCGTGACATCGACCTTGGGATAAGACGGCTTCGAGTCGCTGATCGTGCCAAGTCCCGTTGGCCCCGCCCGCCGTGCACGAGCGGCATGAAACGCATGAAACGCAATCGGCGAAGCCAACCCGATCACGGCCGCAGCGACGAGGAGCAAGAGTTTTCCGGGAGCAAGCCTGCCCCCCAGTCGCAAGCTGGACGAGGCGGGCTGGAGCACATCCTCGACTCCGGACTGTCCTGGATCAGGGCCGCTCAGATCCGCCCCGGAACGAGCGCCGCCAAACTCCCGAAGCAAATCCGATTGGATCTGCATAAACTCAAGGTAGAGGATTTCCGCCCCCGGATCGGCCATCATCATCGCTTCCAGCCGCGCCATCTGCTCGGGCGTAATCGACTCCTCGCAGAGCGCCTCGAGCAGCGTTCGCAACTCGGTATCCCGATCGGGTTCTCGCATCATGCCCGACCCTTCATCGCCAAGGTTCGCGACACACAGTCGCATAGAGATCTGCGGATTTTCGCCATCGCCTTGTAAACCGCGGCGACGGATCGGCCGGTCCGCTCAGCGGTCGTCTGAGCGGTGGCTCCTTCCTCGAGCCGTTGTACGAGAAAATCCTTGTCACGGCAGCTCAACTTGCCAAGGCAGCACTCCAACGCCTCACGGCGTTCGTCGAGATGCCTCGTCACCGCCTCCGTCGCCAATGTCTCCGCCATTCGTGCCAGCATCGCATCGCTGAAAGTCACTCGTTGCCGCACCTGAACCTTGCGATAGTCGCAAATTTTGAAGTAAGCGATACGGCATCCCCAAGCCACGAAGTCCTCGGGAGGATTGACTTCATCAAATTTCTCCCACATGACCATGCTTGCCTCTTGAAAAAGATCCTCCGCATCAGATCTTCGAGGCGAAAGCGCGAGAATGTAGGCGAAGATACGCCGCTCTGCCTTGAGGAACTGGCTGAGAAACCCCCGGCCTTTTGAGGCTTCACGCTCCTCTGGCGAAGAGTGCATGCGTGGACATTGTAAGATGACGTGCTGGCGATCTCCCACCACATCATGCCCCCATGTGGATTGCGGACTGCGCATTGTTCGAGCGGTGATGGAATTGGAGAACGGGCGCTCCGCCATTGAAGTGGACGGAGCAAGATGGAATTGGAAATAATTCTCAGAAGAATCGTTCTAGCCGTCTTCCGAGGGGGGATCGAAGACGGTCAGACAGCCTTGTCGTCCACGATTCTGGAATGCTGCGGTTGATTGATATCGCTCGACGGACGCTGGCGAGCATAGATGACCCATCACGATAGGTCCTCGTCATCTCCAATCTCACAAGCTCCGCTCGAGGTTGTCAACTACGTCGCAGACATTGTCCGTGGCCTACGGTGAGACCACGCGAAACGGCGGGCCCAACTGATCCCAAGGCTGCGGCGCTCTTGCCTGGCTGTGGCGACGCGTTGCCGCTCGGCGAGAAAGGAGCATCGCTTCCGCCCTCACGACGCACGCGTGGTTTCAAAGGACACGGATCGTCCCAAAAGTGATTCAAGACCTACCCGCCAGGCCAAGCCGGCACGTGCCTGGCTTCACGATCCGCACCAAGGCCCCCCGGCAACCGGAACACCCGTCCATTTTCGAAACCAGAGTCGCTCGTCGCCCACATCATCTAGCCCAAGATCGAAGGACCCGCTGGCGCAAGGTCCTCGAGAATCAAGACCCGCCAGATCCCCTATTAGCGAAAGGCCCCTCCTTGGGTTCGTCGTCCCTCCCAGACGAGCTTACCCGGCCAGTCCTTGCCACCTTAAAATGTGGACTGCCCTCTCCTTGGATGAGCCCAAAAAGTGTCCACAGATCGTGCCGTCCGCAATTTCTCTGAGATTTTTTTTGTTCTTGATAGCGTTTATTGTCAGTAGCCTGGGTAAATTTCACAGTTTCGGTTAATTGCTCGAATCGGCTCAGTACCGATAGCCCGGACATACTTACCTTCGCCACAGCTAAGCGGGGGAGTCGGAACGTCGGGCTAGAGTACCGATAGCCCGGACATACTTCGCCGGCTCTTCCCTGAGCCGACTTCAACGCCCCTCCCCTGCCGATGAACCGGACATACTTCGCCAGTAGGCCTCCTCACAAGCAATGATTGAATTCCGTCCACAACGATGAACGGGACATGCTTTCTCCCTGCCTTTCGACAACACGATATCCCCTGAACCCTTCTACGGTTACCGATTAAACCGAGACTGCTGATTCTCTGGCCTGAGTCTCGGTGCTTAAGCATGTTTTTGTGTACATGCCGATTAACTGGACATACTCGCTTAACCGTGCACCTGGATACAAATAGACACTACAGATATCCTGCCCATAGTTGCTTTTTGTCCATACCGATTGACCGGACATGAATCGACCGTCCTTTAGCGATTAATGAGACATACTTTCCACGATTGCCCGGACATACTTCGCCTCTGCACCCACGATTGCCCGGACATACCACTAGCGATTAACGGGACATAGTTAGGGTCCATAAGTTCTGGTTTACAAAACACTTGCGGCGCCTAGAATTTGTATTAGACTCTTGTTGAGAAGAAAAGAACAACAACAGCTCGACGCTGTTTTGATGCTGTTTTTTCTTTCGATCGTTCTCGAATCCAGAAGAACCGCTCACACCATTGGTTAACATCCTGAGCCCTGGGGAGCAGCGATGGACGATTGGGATCAGTCGATTGAGGAAACGGCAAGAATCGAGCCTGTTGCCGAGCGCACCTCAGCGTTTGATGCCGGCTGGAAGGACGAGCTGAACCTCGCCGAATTTCCCATTGCCGCGCTGACGGACCGGATTCCTGATGGGCAGACCACCCTGGTCTTCGAGGACAAGCTGGAGTGTCGCGACAGCGCGCCGATCGTCCGGCGGCTGACGATCATGGGGACCCACAAGCACGGCCTGCCGACTTCGTTGGACGACGAGGTCTTGGTCGGCCTGATCCAGTTGACGAAACGGCGCAACAATTTCACCGAGGCCAAGGTCGGCTTCTCACGCTACGAGCTGATCGAGCTGCTTGGCTGGCCGCAAAGCGGGCAGAGCTATCGGCGGATCGAAGAGGCACTCCATCGCTGGGTCGGCGTGGTCTTGATGTATGAGAATGCCTGGTGGGACAACAACGCCAAGAGCTGGGTCGATGAGAACTTCCACGTCCTGGACAACGTCACCCTCTACGATCGTGAGCGTCGCCGGCCGGCGCCTCGATCGGGCAAGCCGTTGAAGGCCGAAAAGGCCCCCCTGCCCTTGTCGAGCTTCCGCTGGAACGAGGTCATATTCCAGAGCTTCCAGAGCGGCAACCTCAAACAGCTCGACCTCGAGTTTTACCTGCGACTCCGACTGCCGACGACCAAACGGATGTTCCGCTTTCTCGACAAGCGGTTCTACCGTCGGTCACGCCTCGACTTTGATTTGCGCACAATGGCATGCGAACATATAGGTATGAGCCGTTCATATGCGCCCACCGAATTGAAGCGCCGGCTCAAGCCGGCCTTGGAGGAGCTCGAGCAGCTTGGTTTCCTCGAACCGTTGAGCCTTGAGGAGCGGTACTCCTATGTCAAGCGCGGGTGCTGGCGGATCATTCTGATTCGCGGCAAGGCGGGACAGGCGGACGAGTCGCCCATGGAGGAGACGTCGGAGTTGATCGAGGTGCTCAAGGCACGCGGGGTGTCGGCGAAGATTGCCGCCGACTTGGTCGAGGCGCATCCCAGTGGGAGGATTCAGACCAAGGTCGACGTCTTCGACTGGCTCTTGCGCAACGGTGACAAGCGGGTTGGCAAGAACCCAGCCGGCTACCTTGTTGCGTCGATCCGAGCGGATTACCAGGCCCCGGGCGACTTCCCTACTGCCGCAACGACAGAGGCGAAGGCCGCGGCAACCGAGGTGGAACAGGCGGCCGAGGAGAGTGGGCGTCAGGCTCGTCGCCGTGCTCGCGACGATTCGGAACGCGATCAGGCTCGGGAGACGGAGCTCCGGGCCGCCTGGGATCGGCTTCACGACGCGGAACGCGAGACCATTTTGGCCGAGGTCAAGGATGAGAACCCTGGCCTCGGTCGCTGGAAGAAGATGCTCGAGCCGCTCTGCCTCGTGGCGCTGGAGAAGCGGCTCGGTACGACCAAGGCGGCGCAGGGGACCTTATTCCCCGATGGTGGACCTGACGCCTGATTTGGTCTCAAGCGGCTTGACCGCGACTCTTCTTACGGAGAGTCGCGAGGGCTGACCGAAGCGCCTCAACTAGTTCCTCATGTCCCACGTCGTCAGCCAATGGAGCAAGGGTCACTCGGACTCTGCCGTCGATGTTGTGGACCCAGGGCTTGGGGGTGGTCCCCCTGCTCTGCCTCGGCGTCCTGGTCACCATCTCGCGCATATCGTCGCGGCGGAGTCGGCCCTGGGCCGCCTGGGCGGCGACTTCGACCTGCGTCGCGGTATCGTCGATCTTCGAGATTTCGTACGCGGTGTGCGGCGCAATTTCGCCGGCATCGACCGACGTCTGGATCGAATCAGGCAGTTCCAAAAGCGCCAGGGCTCTCGTGATGGTCGGAGGGCTGACCTGGAGCCGCTCGGCGAGTTGCCGCTGGGAAATCCCCAAGCGGGACAGGAGCGTCCGGAATGCCTTGGCCTGCTCAATCGGTCGGAGATCCTCGCGCAAGCAGTTCTCGATGAGCTGGTCCTCCAGGATTTCCTCTGGCGCTGCGTTGCCGGATGCGACGACGCAGGCGATCGCCGTCAGGCCGGCGAGCCTGGCGGCTCGCCATCGCCGTTCGCCGACGACGACGACGTAACGATCCAGCGCTTCATCCCAGCGGACCCGGATCGGCTGGAGCTGTCCGCGCTGCTTGAGGCTGGAGGCGAGCCGGCTGAGCGATTCCGGGTCGAACTCGACGCGGGGTTGGTTGGGGTCGGCCACAATCCGGTCGAGTCGGATTTCGGCCGCTGTTTTCAGCCTGGAGCGGCCTTCGAACGACCGCGCTTCGGGGTCGGCCGTCATGGACTCGGTTTCGGCAGGCAGGCGGGTCATTGACGCCAGCCGATTGATTCGCGCCTCGTCGGTCTGGTTCGGCTTGGCCATCAGGCTACCCTCCTCGGCTCGTCGGCGACGCGGGCGTCGAGTCTTGCCAGAAGCTCATCAGCCAGTGCGTCGATGGCCTTGGCCGCCGCCGAGCGGGGCTTGTAGGCGACGACTGGCTTGCGGAGCATGACCGATTCCTTGAAGTCCTTGGCATGCGGTACGACCGTCTCGAAGACGGCGTCGCCATAGATCGCGCGGAGATCGGCAGCGTAGCCAGCGTGGACCGCGAGCGACTTCTGGAACATCGTCAGCAAGAAGCCGAGCACGGTCAGCCGTGGGTTTGCCCCGGCGCGGACATGGTCGATCGACCCTTGGATCGCGGCGACCCCTTGCGCTCCGTAGTCTTCAGCCTGGAGCGGTACCACGATCCCTTGCGCCGCCACCATAGCCGCCCAGGCACACAGGTAAATGTGCGGCGGACAGTCGATCAGGGTGAGGTCGAAGTCACCGGAGACTTCCCGCAGGGAATCGCGGAGAATGTATTGAGAGTCGCCCGTGGTCCATGGTTCCAGAGCGTTGAACTTGTCCATCCGACTCGATCCCGCCAGGAGCGATACGCCGGGAACGCTGGCCGGTCGGACCAGGTCCTTCATGTCGGCGTCGCAGGCGTCGTCGAACAGGCCTGCGATTGTCTCGCGAGGCTTCAACTGCCGGGCGACCTCCGGCCCGAGCAGGCCCTGAGTCAGCGAGGCCTGAGGGTCGGCGTCCACCAGGAGGATTCGCAGGCCCCGTCGGGCGAGCGTTCCTGCGAGGTGGTGGCAGGTCGAGGTCTTCCCGACCCCTCCCTTCTTATTCAGAAACGCGATCGTTCGCACGGGTCAGGACCCCCAAAAAAGGAGACTAGAGCCAGGTTGCCGGAGCGACGCTTGATGCCGCGAACCGGATGACCGCGAGTGCCATCGGTTCCATACTCGGAACCTGTGAGCGTTGGCTGGCCTCTTTTCGAGAACCCCCGATCGCCCTGCTCCAGTCACCAAGAAATCGAGCGTTACGCGGCGTAACAGCGATCCATCTATCGGCGTGTTACGCGGCGTAACATGAGCCCGGTCCGGCGGTGGATGGTCCGCGTGTTACGCCGCGTAACAGAGGTCGGTCGGAGTTAGCTGGTCGCCGTGTTACGCCGCGTAACACGGGGGCCGTCCGACCGCAATCGCTCGGTGCGTTACGCGGCGTAATCGACACCTGTCAGTGAACGAGAGGTGGGGCAGGGGACCAGGCGCCAGACACTGGGGCGTTTTTCTATCACAACGTGGGGTATCCGATAGACCGACTTCGATTCCGCCCCGTTGGAGGAAATGCAGGCGACGTTTGATGCGTACTCAGGAGAGGTGGCTCGGTCTCGATGATACGTCGTACACGATCCGAACGTAATCCGCCTAAAAGCGGTCGGTCGGATTCGAGCGGCAAGCAGGGCTTTGATACGCCTCCCTGGCTGAAACCAATACCTCGTTCCTGGGGCAGCGGGCGACCCACCCAATGGCACTTACTTTCGCCAATCCTGCAATAAGGGGCACCTCTGGCACGATTTTTGCGCCATGAACTCCTATTTTTTGGGAGTACCTCGCATGAACCATGACCAGGAATCACCCGCTGTCGTCGATTTGGGTGAGGCGGTTCGGATGTTCCATCGCTTGGTCCCACCGGATGTCCTGCATGCTCAGAAACCGCCCACGCTCTCGACCGTGTTCACGCCTTGGGTCGTTGTCTGGCTGATGATCTATCAACGGTTGACCTGCAATGCAACGATGGCCACCGCTGTGGGAGAGTTGGCTCGATTAAGTGCGGATGTGCTCCCGGATAACAAGCGGGCCCGTGAGAAATCGTTCTCGGCCAACACGGGTGGGTTTTCGCGAGCGCGAGATCGGCTGCCCGTGGAGATGGCTCAACGGGCGGCTGACGAGGTTTCTGCAGCCTTAATCGCCAAGTCTCCGCCATCGGTGAAAGGGCGTAACGCGTTTCTTGTGGACGGTTCCACGCTCTCTTTGGCACCCACTGACGCCTTGCGCAAAACGTATCCGCCGGCCCGCAATCAACACGGAGAATCGCACTGGCCGATCCTCCACTTGGTAGCGGCCCACGAGTTATCCAGCGGTGTGACCGTGCGTCCGGAAGTGGGGGCAATGTATGGCCCGGCCGCGATTGGCGAAGTCCCATTGTCGGCCGGTTTGATGCCGCGACTTCCGGTTGGCTCCGTGTTGATCGCCGACCGGAATTTTGGCGTCTTCGCGTTTGCCTGGTTGGCCAACCAGGCGGGCCACGACTTCGTGTTGCGGTTGACTGAGAAGCGATTTCGGTCGATGGTGCGCCAAGGGAAAGCCCAGGGCAAGGACCAGTGGGAACTCACTTGGCAGCCCAACCGCTGGGAACGCAAGTCGAACCCACAATGGCCGGCCGATGCAACGTTGCGGGTGTGGTTGCACGAGGTTCGGATTTCCGAGAAGCTGACGCTGTGGCTTGTGAGTCGGCTCCCTGACGAGGGGTGCGAGCTCGCCGCAATCTATGGCCAGCGGCAAAATATCGAAACCGATCTGCGTGATTTGAAGCGGACGCTTCGCTTGGAAGAGATGCGTGGCCGATCCACGGAGATGGTCGCGAAGGAACTGGCCTCGGCGACAGTGGCCTATAACATGGCGAATCTGATTCGCCGGATGGCTGCGGCTCGGGTCGAGATCGCGCCGCGGCGATTGAGCTTCAACCGGGTATGGTCGTTAGTGAAGGTCTTGCTCTTGGAGTCGCTGGATACCACGGACCCCGCGAAGATCCAAGAGCGGATCGACTTGGTTCTGAGGATGTCTGGCCAGTGTAAGCTCGCGAATCGCCCTGGCCGACACTACCCGCGTGAGGTGATCGCCCGCCGCAGAAAATTCCCACTGCGACCACGCAAACGCGGTCTGAAATCGAGAAAGTAAGTGCCATTGGGCGACCCACCCGCAATTTCATTCAAGAGCAGGTCGCTTGCAGTCCCAAAGGAATTGAATTCAGGAGGGGGACAGGGGATCCGCTGTTCCAGGGCTGATGCCGTTTGCTGGTTCAAAGGCATCTCTCCTCGATAGGAGATCGTCTCATTTTCTTCGTCGAATGAGAACTCGACTAGGCTTCTCAAGGTAGCGAACGCGGTCCTGTTCTCTGGCCCCAGTGAGTTCAGGGAGAAAAAAGAAGGACTATTTGAAGGATTATTAACCTCCCAACCGGCCGTTTTTTTGTGTGTGTTCAAGGACCGAGAATTGGATGCAGGAGGAAATAAAATTCGCTGTCGGGTTCAAAATTGCGGGGTCGCTGTAAGATGAAATCTTTGTTTGATTTAAGCGTAATTCTGGTGTAGAGCGCCTTGTGAAAAAAGGCGTCTCTTGTCGGTGTTATCGAGGTCAGTTCGGGCCGTCATCCGGCCTTACACCCATGGTGAACGGAGCCCGAGGTTATAAAAACTAAAATAATCGGGGCCGTTGCGGGGTGAAATGACGCTTGGTTAAGGTATTGAGACTCACGCTTGCTTGTGTCGTTGGATTGGGGGATGGTACGTCTCATGCGACCCCTGATCTTGACATCCCCCTCGGCAACGCGTTTCCCACTGTTGCCTATGGCCAACCGGCCTTATCACCGGCCCCGTTGATGAGAGGGACGCCCTTATGACGTGGTTCCTTCCGGTCGCCAATGAGCTTCCGTTAGTTCTGGCTTATCTCGACCCTGGCAGTGGAAGTTTGTTACTCCAGGTGCTGATTGCTGGAATGTTCAGCAGCCTCTTTTTCTTCAAGTCGTCGCTGGTCACGGTTCGAACGTCCGTCGGCCGCATCTTCAAAAGACATGCATGAGGTCCAAGGGGCGCGATTGACGGCTTCGTTTCGCGACCCTAACGGATTTGTGTTCAAGCAGGCCGGCGTTCTCTATCGCCAGGTCAACGAATCCTATCGGGATGACTACGAACACCTGGTTGGGTCGGGGCTTTACGGTCGCCTTGTGGACGATGGCTGGCTCATCGCGCACCAAGAGGTCGACCTGGCTCTGGCCGACCCTGGACTCAGCTATAAGGTTCTTCGCCCCGAGTTGGTCCCATTCATTTCTTATCCCTATGAATGGAGCTTCAGCCAGCTCAAGGATGCAGCGCTTCTGACCCTTGCGATCCAGAAGCGAGCGCTCGAATACGGAATGACGTTGAAGGACTGCACCGCCTACAACGTCCAATTCCGGAACGGGCGAGTGGTCTTCATCGATACCCTCTCGTTTGAAGCCTATCGCGAGGGGAACCCCTGGGTTGCCTACCGCCAGTTCTGCCAGCACTTTCTCGCCCCATTGGCGCTCATGAGCCTGACCGACGTTCGGCTCAACCAGCTTTTCCGCACAAACATCGACGGGATCCCACTCGACCTGGCCAGTCGTCTGCTGCCGATGCGATCGAAACTTCGGCCGTCGTTGGCGATCCACATTCATCTGCATGCGAAAATGCAAGCGGCCCATGCGGGCGCGACAGGGTCGGTTCGGTCGGCCAATCGCCGGTTCGGACGCGAGGCCTTGTTGGGGCTGGTCGATCACCTCGAATCGGCGATCCGCCGATTGCATTGGGAGCCGGGGAAGACCCAATGGGCTGGCTACTACCGGGAGAATAGTTACACCGACTCGGCCTTGATCCGGAAGGAAGAGGTCGTTGCGGAATACCTCGACCGGATTAGGCCGGCAACCGCCTGGGACTTGGGAGCAAACACGGGCCGGTTCAGCCGGATCGCTGCTGTGCGGGGGATTACGACGGTCTCGTTTGACGTGGACCCGGGCTGTGTCGAACTGAACTATCGTGAAGTCGTCCAGCAGGGAGAAACGCGGATTTTGCCGTTGCTGCTTGATCTACTCAATCCGAGTCCTGGCACTGGCTGGCAGAACGTTGAACGGGCTTCGCTCTTGAGCCGAGGTCCGGTCGATCTGGTTCTGGCCTTAGCCTTGGTCCACCACCTAGCGATTGCTAATAACATCCCACTGCTCGGCATCGCCGAGTTTTTGCATCAGCTCGGGCAATCTTTGATCATCGAGTTTGTGCCGAAAGACGACCCGCAGGTCGCTCGGCTCCTCGCCAACCGTGAAGATATCTTTGCGGATTATCACCCCGATGAATTTGAGCGATGTTTTCAACAATACTTCGACATCGAGGCTGCGAATCCGATTCCGGACAGCGGACGGGTGATCTACCTGATGCGGGGCAGGGGGGCTCGGCACGGCGGCAATGGATCCTCCACCCCTTTCTGATCGGGGTCTTCCCGATCCTCTCCCTTTATGCGCACAACGTCTATGAGACGTCGCCACACTCGCTAGTGATGCCAATCAGCTTGGCATTGATCGTGACACTCGTCCTCTGGCTTGCCCTGCGGTGGCTGTCTCGGAACGGCCAGCGGGCCGCGCTGGCGACCTCGTTACTCATCGCTCTCTTCTTTGCGTTCAACCAATGTCTGGTTGTCCTCGACACCATTTTGGAAAAGCTGAGCCAATTTTGGGTCCATACGGGATATTGGGAGCATCCCTGGTTCTTGCTGGTGATCTTGCTGGTCGGAGCGGTCCCCGCGCTGGACTTGATCTTCAGGCGATTGAAAAATCCCGTCCTCTGGTCGAACTACTTGAACGTGTTCGCCCTGATCCTCGTCCTTCTGCCGGCCAGCAACGCGGCCATGGCTCGGATCCGTGAGCCGGCTAAGCCGATCATTCGAGCGGAGGGGGGGATTCCGCTCACTGCGAAGCCAGGTCGGTTACCTGATATCTATTACATCATCCTTGATGCCTACGCGCGGTCGGATGTGATGAAGGATCTCTTTGGATTTAACAACGCGCCGTTCCTCGACCGACTCGAGCAGAAAGGATTTTTCGTCGCACGTGAGAGCCGAGCCAACTACTGTCAGACGCCCTTGTCGCTCTGTTCGACCCTGAATTGCGACTATCTCAAGACGCTGATTGCTCCCTCGACGCGCGACCGGGATCCCCTGGCCGTCTTGATTCGCGACAACCTCGTTGTCAAATCGTTGCGGCCCCTTGGTTATCAGTTCGTGGCGTTTGCATCGGGCTATGACGTTACTGAGTGCCCCCAGGCGGATCGCTTCCTCGGTCCTCGCCATCCGGCCGACAACTTCCAGATGCTGGTGGTGCGCATGACGCCGTTGCGCTACTTGCCGCTCAAGATCGACTCTTGGGATTTCTACACCTCGATCCGCGAAAGAACCCTTTTTACTCTGGACAACCTCTCCGAGGTGGCCCACGACAAAGAGCCGACGTTTACCTTCGCCCACATTCTCAGCCCTCATCATCCGTTCGTCTTCGGTGAGAATGGTGAGGACGTTAGTCCGAGAGCGGGTAACGATATCGACGCCGGTGGCCGGCGATCCAGGAATCTCGCGAACTCCTTGGCCTATCGCGAAGGCTATCGCAAGCAGGCGATCTATTTGACCAAGCGGGTCGAGCAGGCGATCGACCAAATCCTTGCCAAGTCGCCCGAGCCGCCGATCATCATCCTTCAGTCCGATCATGGCTCGGGACTGCGGCATCACCTGAACGACCTGGAGCGGACCGATCTTCGCGAGCGGATGAGTATTCTGAACTGCTACTACTTCCCCAACCGCAATTACGAGGGGCTTACCCCGCGGATCACTCCGGTCAACTCATTCCGGGTCGCCTTCAATAACAACTTTGGAGGCAAACTGCCGATCTTGGAAAATCGCAACCAGTTTTCGACTTACGATGAACCATTTGAATTTGTTGATGTAACGGGCAGGCTGGATTCTGGCCAGGATCGCGGCAGGAAGTATACACCGCCCGACATTTACCCGGGGATGGTGCATTAAGAGCGGACCGGAAGGCGTAACAGGAGAGCGTTGGGATACGAAGGCGAGTTTGAGAATGGAGATACTGGGGCAGGGGCCCTGCCTCCTTTCATTGATCTCCCAAGGCGTGGCACCTTGATACCATGGCCCAAATCTGCGGTGTTGGCTGACACATTATCGCGGTCGATTCATGTTGAATTTTATGCCACTTTTAAGTGAATGATTTTTGGATTTATTTTAGTGTTTTATTGCGATTTTATTGATTTATGTTGTTTTGGTATGGATAAAATAAGCGAAACAAATGGGTGCGTCTCTTAATTAGACGCCCGGTATTTCGCATTCCCTCTCCAGGATCAGATGCCTGGTTGAGACATCATGATGCTGGAAGTGACGGTCCTTCCCAATGCTGAGCTTTCGTTCGAAAGCGGTTGACCAATAGATTGCACTTAGGGCTGCCTCATTGTGTTGTAGCCAACCCGCCTACGTCGAACCGTTTGGCAGGGAGGTCACGCTTGGCTTTGCCAATCCCTTCGGGGTTGCAATGAGCCCACCGATCGGGATTGGAATGGCTGTTTCGGTCATCGCGATGTAGCGGTCTTCCAGCATGAAAAATTAAGCGTGAATGAAGTGGACGTAGTTCGCTGCCAAAAGGCATGTGTTGATACAGTCGAAGAGTCCACCCGTGGTGAAACAGGGGACAACTCAGCAGGTCCAACCATGGGTTCGGATCACGATCCGCTCGATATCGAGGGGTGAGCAAAAAACGCAATACCGATCAGGAAGGCACCACTAGACACGAGGATGGTCTCATGACTATCCTCATTTGTTCTGCTTGGTGCAACCCCTAGATTCTTCGTACTCGGACGGGTCCGGTCGTCTCCACACTGTTGTGGTGCGAGCCGGTATGGGTTCGAGCGGTAGCGGACTCACGACGATTCTTTTGTGAAGAACGCCTCGTTATGGAAATAACGAGTCCGGTAGTCGTGCGCCCAGTACGCGGAATTGTTCACGCCCCTTGTCCTTTTAATGCCACAATCTGGAACACACAAGAAAAACTTGTGTTGACGAACTCGATTTTCGATTGATAGCATTCATGCACGCTATCAAAAGGTGTGTCGTCCTTCGGTGCAATCCGGAAGTGATCAGAACAGGTTCGCGATGATGCGATTTGTAATTTTAACGCGTTAGTCGCCTCGATTTGACTAACGGCACAGTCGGCTGCATGTTTGCTAGATTAACGGCATTCCCTTCTTCGACCCGGCATCGTGCTCGGCTCGTAAACGCCCTGGTCCAGGGTTGCGCTCGGATATTACAGCGG